>JAAXHV010000736.1 GCA_012270695.1 Gammaproteobacteria bacterium
GTGAACGGGATCAACAGCAGCCAGGGATAAGGGCTATCCCTGTTGACGTTCCTGACGGTCTCCAAGGCAATGGGAACAAGTACAGCCAGGATTATGCCCAGGCGCAGCTTCGGGTAAAACATCCCGCTCAACATGCCGTCCTGGTAGGGGTAGCCGAGCAGGTTTGCCCCCGTTGCGTACTGTATCAGTGCGTCAACACACCAGAAGATAACAACAAACAGCACGGCCAGAGATAAGCGTGAGAGGGCGCCGGGGCGCGCCAGTTCCCGCAGGATAAAGACCCCGCAAAACAAATAAAGCGGGTATAACAATGCGATTTTCCCCGAGCGCTCCAGGTTCACCGCCCCTGGCAGTGAGGCCAGTTGCGGCAGCCACAGGCAGAAAAACAGTAATAACAACGCCCGCAATGCCTTGTCCCGGTAAATTGCATGCGGGTTTTGACAGATATGGTAAATCCCCAACACCGCCATCATCCCCTGTGGAACCAGGGATAGGGTCTCGGTACACAACAACAGCAGCGCGGCCGCAACCAGCACCCAGGCATGATTGTCGCGTACAAGCGCGACAGCTTTGCCAGTTGTATCAATCGACAGTGTCATAAACCATCAACAGGTTGCTTCACACGCTCCCGGCTTGTGACATGCAAAGACAGCTCCAGTATGGTGTTGGGCGGGGGGCAGGTCCCGGCATGGCATAAGCCGGAGGTAGACAACGCTTCCACATCCGGTATGACATGTCTGGAATGGTGAGTTGTCTCATGTGTGATAGCGTTTGCCAATCTGTGTCACCTGTGCAATCTGTGGGGTGAATCATATATTCCGTTTTGCCTTGAAATCGGCCGTAAAGTCTGCAAGGCGCCGATTCTTTATGGCAGATCGAAGCCCCTGCATCAGCCTGTGATAATAATACAGGTTATGCCAGGTATTCAGGCGGCAACCAAGGATTTCATTGGTTTTGTCCAGGTGGTGCAGGTAGGCGCGGCTGTAATTCTTACAGGTATAGCAATCACATTCCTCGTCCAATGGTTTCTCGCTATTGCGGTGTTCGGCGTTGCGGATGCGGATATCGCCCCTCGAGG
>JAAXHV010000737.1 GCA_012270695.1 Gammaproteobacteria bacterium
GTATGACCAGTCCGCGTCTGAACCGTGATGACTTGCAACGGCTGTCAAACTTGCGGGCAGAAGAGGCGCGACTGCTGCTCGACAACGGCCACTACTCCGGCGCATACTATCTGTCGGGGTATTCGGTGGAGTGTGCGCTAAAGGCGTGTATCGCTAAGCAAGTTCGTGAGTTCGATTTCCCAGACCGGGATCTGGCTATCAGGAGCTATTCTCATAAATTACAAGAGCTATTGAAAACGGCGCTGCTGGATACTGCTTTGGAACAGGAGGGGAAAAGTAATCCGGTCCTCCTTTCCAATTGGCTTGTGGTGCAGAATTGGAATGTCGAATCCCGCTATAAACCAGACATCTCACAGGATGAGTGCCAGGGTTTATACACAGCGGTTACGGACAGCGTCAACGGCATCCTGTCATGGGTCAAACTGCATTGGTGAAGAGCTATGATGCTTCACGAAACTTTAACCAGCGATTTGATTTCAGCCGGTGAGCGCTTTATCAGCGAATTGAACAAGGCCGACGGGCAGATACTCATGGCTATCTGGAAGCGGCGTGATGACCCGGATGGGCAAAATGTTTGGCGGCTTATCCTCGCCATGCCGGGATCACAAGCCGGAAGCAGGCCAAAATGCTATGAAAAGGTTGTGTCTACTTACAATAGCCACCCGGCGAAGTTTTTTCCTCTCAGCATATTCGGTATAGAAGTGGAATCTCTTGACTCCGATGCATTGAGCCCATTCCGAGAGGCAGTAAAGGCTCATCGTATCGCGCATCTGAAGCCGGACTATTCCTCTGGTTTGGCGGATGGCCTGGTTTTCAGCGACTCCTTCATTTACATCCCCAAGGGAGAACATATTGGAGCGGGCTGACAGCCAATATGCTCTGACAGGACACGCATGGAATACGAAACCGTAATTGGGCTGGAAGTCCACGTGCAGTTGCAGACGCAGAGCAAGATGTTCTGCCCCTGCCGCGCCGACTACCAGAGCGCCCCGGTCAACAGCCGGGTCTGTCCCGTTTGCCTGGGACTGCCGGGGGCGCTGCCGGTCATCAACCGGAAGGCCGTCGAGTACACCATAATGACCGGGCTGGCCCTGAACTGCGACATTCCCCATCTTACCAAGTTCGACCGCAAGAACTATCCCTACCCCGACCTGATGAAGGGCTACCAGATTTC
>JAAXHV010000738.1 GCA_012270695.1 Gammaproteobacteria bacterium
CCGACATGTTCGCGCAAATGGGTGTCGGAATTATCTTCTGCATAGCGTCCAATGAATTCGACTTCGAAATTATCGGCAGGTTGCCACTGTAAGATGCCGCGCACCGCCACCTGGTCGATTTCACCTACTTTCTTGCCGGTAACGGCATTTGTCATCCAGCCGTCGCTTTGTTGGGTAGTCAGGAATGCCAGTCTGCCCCCCAGGTTATCTGCAATGGGTCCGCCTACGGCGCCTTCTACCTCCACCCTGTCAAATTCACCGTAGCCGGCGCGAAGAAAACCATTCAGTTCTTCTCCAGGCCGCCTGCTGATAAAATTGATGGCGCCGCCGGTGGTATTGCGCCCGTACAGTGTGCCTTGCGGACCTTTTAATACTTCTATGCGCTCCAGGTCAAACATCTGAAATGCCATCATCGGTGAAAAGGGTTGAATTACCTCGTCTACGTAGAGCCCTACTGTCGGACTGTTGTTGGTGAAAATGTCATTCAATCCTATGCCGCGGATGGTATACATCGGGTTGAGGTTGCCGCCCATGGGTGCGTTGGCGTACATTCCGGGGGTCATCCATGAAATATCCTGGGCGTTGAGAAGATTCATTTCCTGGATTCGCCTTGCCGTGAATGCGGTAATGGAGATCGAGACATCCTGAATGTTCTGTTCCCGTTTCCGTGCGGTCACAATGATTTCTTCCAGAACCGATTGTGCCGATACTGGAGAAATACTTATGACAAACATGATGAAGAGGTGAAGGGCAACAGTACAAATATTATCAATTTTCATGGCATTCGTCCCCCCAATGGACACCCAAGATGATATTTGTTACATGTTTTATCCATGATACAATATCCAATCCCTCATGTCAATTTTATCCACCAGGTACTGTTATCTACCAGGTACCTACGATGAAGAGGCCTGTTCATCTGTTACAGAACCGGACATTTCCGTTAAATAAAACGTACGCTTAGATGGGCGCAGACAGAACACTCCGGGTAGGTGTGGATATTGGCGGCACTTTTACCGACCTGGTTGCAATTAATGCCCAACGAAATGAACTGTTACTGGCTAAATCTCCCTCAACTCCGGCAGACTTTTCAGCCGGCGTCATTGATGTGTTGAACGAGGTCAGCGACGACTTCAACCGGATCCAGGTTTTCATTCACGGGACCACGGCGCCGCTCAATGCCTTCCTGGAGAGAAAGGGCGCCAGGACCGCGCTGCTGACGACAAAAGGATTTGGAGACGTTTACGTCATCCGCCGGGGCAACCGTGTCCGGATGTACGACCTGCAATACACCAATCCCGAACCATTGGTGCCTCGTTCGCTGACCTGCGAAATCGAGGAACGCCTTGACGCCAAAGGCAACGTA
>JAAXHV010000739.1 GCA_012270695.1 Gammaproteobacteria bacterium
TATTTACGTTTACGTAAACGTCAATTGTTTTTTACCGCCTCAACAGTTATGATAAACCATGGTTTTGAAAAGTATTAAAACCGATATATCAAACGGTTACAAAAGAAAGCTATATTCCATATCAGATTTATCAAGAGAGTTTGATGTCACTACGCGGACTATCAGGTTCTATGAAGATGCAGGATTATTAAGCCCGGTCAGACAGGGCCGTAACCGCTGTTATTCCATACGCGATCGCACCCGCCTGAAGTTGATCCTGCGCGGAAAACGCTTGGGGTTTTCCCTGAACGAAATCGGTGAGATGTTCCGCCTGTACGATTCCGAACCGGGAGAGGTAGCCCAGTTAAACCACATATTGGATAAAATTACTGAAAAAATGCAGTTACTGGAACGGCAACTGGAGGATATACAGATCGTCATGAGGGAACTGCGGGAATTCAGAACCCAGTGCCGGGAACGGCTTGAACAGATGGCCGAGAATTAAGCGTATAATACTGATTTGTGGATATCCACAGGGTGTGCGCCATGGAGGGTACACATTAAAAAGACTTCCTCGATTAGTGGGAAATCCAGGCTGAAGATCATGTGTTGAGCGACTTATGAAAGGCGACAAATACAATATGCAGAATTACCGGGAGACCTACTCCACGTTTCAATGGGAGCGCCCTGAAAAATATAATTTCGCCCGTGATGTGATCGACCGCTGGGAACCTGCAAAACCTGCTCTGTTCTGGGTCGATGACGAGGGAACCGAGATCAGCAAAACCTTCGGGGAGATCAGCGAGACATCAAGAAGATTATGTAACGTCCTGACCGAGGCTGGTGTCAGGACGGGGGACACGGTCATCGTGATGCTGCCCAGGGTTATCCCCTGGTGGGAGACGTTTACCGCCACCTTGCGCATGGGCGCGGTGATATCACCGGGCACCGTACAGCTTTCCGAAAAAGACCTGGCATACCGGATCAACGCGGCAGCGGCTACCTGTGTGGTCACCGACAGCGCCAACGCGGCCAAGGTGGATGCCGTATCTGACAAGTGCCCTACCCTGACGGCGCGCATTATCACGGACGGGCAGCGGGACGGCTGGATCGGTTACCGGCAGGCCGTGGCCGACGCAG
>JAAXHV010000740.1 GCA_012270695.1 Gammaproteobacteria bacterium
TCGTATACAGGTTCGTCGTCTACGGACAGCACGACATCGCCCGGTTTGATCCCCGCCAGGTCGGCGGGACAGCCCGGGTACACGCCTGTGACCACCAGTTTGCCTTCATATTCCTGTATCAATGCGCCCATCCAGGGTTTGGCAGGCACGCGGCGCTGGCCGTGCTCACACATCTCATCCAGGAAAGGCGTGATCATATCCATTGGAATGAACATATTGCCCAGCAGTTCCTCATCAGTCTCGTGGGGAAGTTCCATCAGTAATGAGCCCACGCCGCAGAGCTGTCCGTACTGGTCCACTAATGCTGCGCCGGCCCAGTCATTACAGCCGGGCGAGGTAAACAGGGCATAATCCAGCAGGTACTCCCAGCGCCCGGCAAATTCCTGCGCGGCAAACAGTTGGCATGGAAACGCCTCCTCATGACCGCTACGGTATATCAGCAACGGTTCGTCCAGGGATAATTCACTGCCCGACCCCGGGGTGAGATGGCCTCCCTCCAGCGGGAGTGTCGGTTTCAGCAAAGTGATGCCGGAATCATGATCCTGGGCAATGATATAGGCAGTGGCGCCTTGACCCTGCATGGACCTGATCCAGATCTGTTCCGCCTCCAGTACAAGGTAGCCTACGGTTGCTATCAGACCGTCTTCACGTATGCGGATACCGTGACCACTGCGCTCGGTACCGAGAATATCAGCCGTCATCGCCCGCTCCGGTACCCGGCTATGGACGTAAACCATGGCGGTATTAGAAAGGTCGGACATGCTGGCGGCCTCGCCCGGATACGGTTCTTTTGCAGGTTCCTATTCGAGTGGGGCGGGCAGGTCGGACGAACCCATCAGGAAGCGGTCGATGCCCTGGGCTGCGGAACGGCCCTCAGCGATAGCCCAGACGATCAGGGATTGACCCCGTTGCATATCACCGGCGGTGAACACCCCATTCACGCTGGTCATCCAGTTCCGATCTCTTTTCACGTTGCCGCGTTGCGTCAGTTCGGCGTTCAATTGTTCCAGCATGCCGGCTTTTTCAGGACCCAGAAACCCCATGGCGAGTAAAACCAAATCACAAGGTATAGTATGATCGGTGCCCAGGACCTCCACAAAATTCAGCCGGCCATCTTTATGTTGCATTTCCACTTCGACCAGTTCCAATTCCTTTACCTGACCCTTGCCATTGCCGATAAAACGCTTGGTTGAAACCGCATAGACGCGCTCTACGCCCTCCTCATGGGCTGAAGCAACCCGGTAAATGCGCGGCCACTCAGGCCACGGGTTGTCCGCCGCGCGGGCTGTGGGGGGTTTGGGCATGATTTCCAGTTGGTAAACGGAGTTGGCGCCCTGGCGGTTGGCCGTGCCCAAGCAGTCGGCGCCAGTGTCACCTCCGCCGATAATGACAACGTGTTTTCCCGCTGCGCTTATGAACTGTTCTTCAGGTATCTCATCGCCCTCACAGCGCCTGTTTTGCAACGGCAGGTAATCCATGGCCTGGTGGATTCCATCCAGTTCCCGACCGGGAACCGGCAGGTCGCGCGCGGCAGTAGCCCCACCCGCCAGCAGCACCGCGTCGTATTCCTTGCACAAATCCCGCGGGTCGAGGTCCGCGCCGACGTCACAGCCGGGTCTGAAGCTCACCCCTTCCTGTTCCATCTGTTCGAGGCGCCGGTCCAGCACCCGTTTCTCCATTTTAAATTCCGGGATGCCGTAGCGTAACAGACCGCCGATACGGTCACTGCGTTCATACACAGTCACCTCATGGCCGGCCCGCGCCAGTTGCTGGGCGGCGGCCAGTCCTGCCGGACCGGAACCGACGACGGCTACCTGCTTGCCGGTTTTCCGTGACGCCGGTTGCGGCCTGATCCAGCCGTTTTCCCAGGCTTTATCGATGATGGACAGCTCCACTGCCTTGATCGTGACCGGATCGTCATTGATCCCCAGGACACAGGACCCCTCACAGGGCGCAGGGCACAAAGTGCCGGTAAATTCCGGAAAATTATTGGTGGCATGCAGGCGATGAATAGCCTCAAGCCATTGATCCCGGTAAACCAGGTCATTCCAGTCCGGGATCAGGTTGCCCAGGGGACAGCCCTGGTGGCAAAACGGAATGCCGCAGTCCATGCAACGGGATGCCTGGGTCTTCAATGGTTCGACCGGCCACGGCGCCATGACCTGGCGCCAGTCCCCCAGTCTTTCCGCAACAGGTCGATATGGCTGTTTTTCGCGGTCGAACTCGATAAA
>JAAXHV010000741.1 GCA_012270695.1 Gammaproteobacteria bacterium
CGTCCCGGACTGTTTGCGGATCTGGTGGTGCTTGATCCGGACAATATTCGTGACAACGCGACGTATGAAAATCCCTGTGAGCCAGCAACTGGGATCGATTACGTAGTCGTGAATGGCCAGTGCGTCTGGCAGCGTGGACAGGCAACGGGTCACCGTCCTGGCCGGTTCATTTCACCATAGGTTATTCAGTTGAGGACCTCAATTAGCGGAGTGAAGCGATGAGACTTGGCTTGATTGACTGGTTCCTGGTGTTTTTCTTCTTTGCCCTTGCGCTGGTCATAGGTGTATACGTCAGTAGACAAGCGGGTAAGGACAGCAGTTCGTTTTTTCTCTCCAACCGAAATATGCCCTGGTGGTTATTGGGCGTGTCCATGGTGGCGACCACTTTTTCCACGGATACGCCCAATCTTGTAACCGATATTGTCAGAAATAACGGCGTGTCGGGAAACTGGATGTGGTGGGCGTTTCTGCTCACGGGTATGCTGACGTGTTTTGTCTATGCCAGGATGTGGCGGCGTTCCGGTGTTTTTACGGACCTGGAATTTTATGAAATCCGTTACAGCGGCAAGGCAGCCAGTGCGGTACGGGCTTTTCGCGCGGTTTACCTGGGCGTTTTTTTTAACGTGATGATCATGGCGCTGGTTACGCTGGCAGCGATCAAGATTGGCGCTGTGATATTGAATTTGACACCGGTTCAAACAGTTACTACTGCCGGTGTCGTCGTTGTCGTATTCAGTACGCTGGGTGGTTTACCAGGCGTGCTGTTGACGGACCTGATTTTGTTTGTCATTTCCATGGTCGGTGCAATATGCGCGGCCTGGGTTACGGTTAATTTGCCGGAAGTGGGTGGGCTGGATAAATTGCTCAGCCATCCGGACGTGGTGGGTAAATTGTCATTCTTTCCGGATTTTTCCAATCCGGAAGTGGCCGTCGCAGTGTTTATCATTCCCATTGCCGTGCAATGGTGGAGCGTATGGTATCCCGGCGCAGAGCCCGGCGGCGGCGGCTATATTGCCCAGCGCATGCTGGCTGCAAAAAATGAAAATCACGCCATGGGCGCGGTGTTGTTATTCCAATTTGCCCACTATGCGTTACGTCCCTGGCCCTGGATCCTGGTTGCATTGGCATCACTGGTTGTATTCCCTGACCTGGAAGCGCTGCAGGCAGCGTTCCCGCATATAGACAAACAGGTAATTGGGGATGATCTTGCCTATCCTGCAATGCTTACCTATTTGCCGGGTGGCATATTGGGTTTGGTGATAGCGTCTTTGGTATGCGCCTATATGTCCACCATGTCCACCCAGTTGAATTGGGGGAGCTCCTATTTCGTCTATGACTTTTACAAACGCCTCATCCGACCCGACGCCACGGAGAGAGAGCTGGTATTCGTCGGCCGTATAGCCACCGTGGCGTTGATGTTCACGGCCTGTGTGATGGCGCTGTTCCTGGAGACGGCCATGCAGGCATTTCAAATCCTGTTGTCAATAGGCGCCGGCACCGGACTGTTATTTCTGTTACGCTGGTTCTGGTGGCGTATCAATGCGTATAGCGAAATTGCCGCCATGGTCATTTCTTTTCTCTTGGCCCTGGGTTTTCACCTGGCGGATTTGCCGGACTGGGCTTATTGGGAAAAACTGGTTGTTGGCATTATTGTCACCACGTTGGGATGGCTCCTGGTAACCTTTATCACACCGCAAACGGAGCCGGCAGTCCTGCGCCGTTTTTTTCGCCTGATACAACCTCAGGGAGCGGGTTGGCGAAAAGTGGTGGAGGAGGCCCGGGCTGACGGTGAAGTCATAGAATCAGCAACGGTCGGGCATAACCTGACAGGCGAGATACAATCGTTTTTTATTGCCTGCGTGTGCGGGTACAGTTTGCTGTTTCTCATTGGTTCCCTAGTCTACGGTAATTACCTGACGGCACTCCTGCTGTCGGCTATCGTGGCGCTTACAGCCCTGAAATTATTGAGAAACTGGAAGCTGAATTAACCCGGCGCTGCCGTCCTGGTTTGTTTTTCAGTATCTGCAGAATGCCTCTCTTGTTTTTCTGTTTGCAGGGTTAATTGAGGTTGCCCCGTAAGCGCCTGGGTTCGAAGCGCGATGACTAATTCCGGCCATGGGTCACGTTGATTCGTTACGATCCGGAAGCGTATCAACTCAGGCAGTCGCTTTTTATTATCCCACTCGTCACGCCAGTAGGGCTCTGCATCCAGGTCATCCCGGCCATAATAGTCCAGGTCAATCGTCTTGATATTCTTCACCAGGGTGATTTCTTCAGCATCAATAAAGATGTCCTTTTCAAACATGGCGTTATCCTTTGACAACGGCAGGTACTCAAGCGCCAGTTCATCCCGCCACATGCCGAGCCTCAGGAGGTATATGCCACTTCCGGCATGGTGTGCCGGCAGATTTGATACATACAGTAAAGAAGAGTCATCTCCCCGGAATATGACCCGGTTTTCTTCATCATCAACCCGGATAATCGGTAAGGTCTGTTCAACCTGTTTGCGTATGAACGACAGGATAAGACGCTTGTCATCATTTTCACGGGTTTGAATTTCACTCGCGCGCCAATTCTGGCCGGTGGAGTACAGACTGCCGTAGAGCATGATTAATATGAAACTGAATAATACGAGCGCAATCAATACTTCCAGTAACGTAAACCCGTTTTTTACTGCCAGGGAAGGCTTAACCCGCATATCTTACTGTCGCTCGTCATCAACCGATCATCTTACCGTCAATGAGTTATGACACACTATCGCCTTGTTGGCAACACCGACTGCGCCAGATATGAGCCAGCTCGTCTTTGGTTCGGACGCCCACAACGGTTCGATACCGTCACCAGTAAAAAACATGTTAAGCTGACCCGGTATCCTTGAACTGTAATGGCGTATTGTGAAACAACCCAATCAGGCTACTGCTTGCGCGATAATTATCGGTAATGAAATCCTGTCGGGCCGCACCCAGGATGCAAA
>JAAXHV010000742.1 GCA_012270695.1 Gammaproteobacteria bacterium
TAATGCCTGCCGGTCAATGCATCCCCGGTTTTACGGAAGGCGTCAAGACGGGCACTGCCGGTGACTAGCACAGGTGGCTTGTTGCCGAATTCATCCGCCACACCTTTCAGCAGATTTTTCCACTTGGGGGCCTTATGCAATTCATCCAGCACAACCAGGGAGGCATCCTTTGGCCATGCGATGTCCCGGATAATCTTACGGTCTTTAACGATGTCCCAGTTAAGGTATTCACCATCTGTATCCAGTAATGACTTGGCCAGGGTCGTCTTTCCACACTGGCGCGGGCCGGCCAGGATGACCATTTTCTTTTTCAGGTCTTCTTGCAGCTTGGGCAGCAAATAACGCATTCGACCATTATAAATAAAGTTTTATTTTGGTCAAGACTATTCTAAAGTAACATTTATTTTAGTCATGCGCTCCAAGTTGGCGCCAAATCCCCATCGGCTTTTGGTGTGAGCCTGTACCTGGCCTTCATATCCGTCCTTGATTATGAGTTCATATCATATTGCTTCATTACCTGCTTTTCTTCCGGCGTAGTTCCAATACCCTTTCAGACAGGCCCGGTCCCCGACCCGGCTCCGACCAGGGGCAGACTTCCAGGCATATCCCGCATCCGTGAGTGCTGCTGAAATAAGGGGTGCATCGGTCGAAATCAACGTACCACTTTTTCTTGCCGCGCACCCATTGTTTTTCGGCAAAAATTGCATCGGGAGGACAAGCATTGGCACAGGCCTGGCAGGTTGTACAGATATCGTCCACACCGATATCAACCGCTTCATCCGTTGCCAGCGGCAGGTCGGTCACGACTGTGGTGAGCCTGAAATTGGAACCGTATTCCTTGCAAATAAGTGAACCATGTTTTCCAAGTTCACCGATACCGGCGGCGATGGCGATAGGTATGTGCAGGTATTCACTGCTGCTGTTAACCGGCAGGCCCTGTGCCGGCCAGCCGAGGGAGCGTATGTGCCGGGCAAGGTCGACAGTCAGGTAAGAGGCTTTTATGTACACCCTCTGGACTTCCATGGCGCTGGTCTGGCCAGGTATGTGCAGCATTTTTTCCCTGTCCATGGGCAGACCGAGCGATATGGCATAACGGTATTTGTTTTT
>JAAXHV010000743.1 GCA_012270695.1 Gammaproteobacteria bacterium
CCGGAAAGATCTTGCCCGCCCTCTTAAACTTTTTACGTATTGCTTTAACACCTGGTTCTAACATTCCGATAAATATAGGAATACCTGCTCCCTGACTGGCAAGATTACCCTCTGGATCCGTGATGCCGACTCCGAAATCGAGTACCTCATAAATAATGGTGCTCATCGCTGTCTGACGCATTCCCATGAACATCTCCTCGCAGGCAGCATCTATGGAGTTTTGGATTATCTCCAATGAAAAGGGATCAAAGTCGTTCTTCATGATTAGACCTCAATACGGATATTGCCGAAATCATCAACACGGGCTCGACCGCTATCCACGATAATGGTGGTATCCGGTTCATCGATTATAGCCGGCGCTTCGATGATCATACCGGGTTCCAGGAGTGCCCGTTCATAAATTGCCGTCCTGTGGACACCAAAAGGGCCGAAATCCACCAGGCGTTCCGACCTCACACAATCCCCAACATTACGACCGGTTTTACCCGGTTCAGCCGCTGTGACTCGTTCAACAGGAATAACCGCGGCTATATGGAAGTTCACTACTTCTATCTGACTTGAAAGCCGATAAGAATATTCACGTTCATATTCATCTCTGAATATTTCCTGGATACGTTCGATCATGCCGGCATCGACACGCGTCGCCGGAACTGCCACCTTTACTGTATGTTCCTGGCCTTCATAGCGCATGTCCAGCATCCGTTGAAATCTCAGCTTTAGCGTGTCAACGTGATCGCTTTCCAATTCGCCCTTTAATTGCTTTTCAAGTTTCCGCAAGGCCGTGTCGATTTCATTTGCGTTTGTCGCAGTCAGGACAAGTGGCGTACTGACAATGCAGTCACGACGCAGGTCCGACTGCAGCATGCCCCAGCACGAGAAAACAGACGCGTTCACAGGCACAATAACCTCAGGGATTTGCAGCGTTCGAGCCAAGTCAGTGCCATGCAGGCCACCTCCCCCACCAAATACCACCAGAGAAAAATTACGCGGGTCATGGCCGCGGTTGAGTGAGACCAGTTTAAGCGCATTCACCATGTTGTTATTTGCGATTCGTATAACGCCCCGGGCAAGTGCCTCCCGGCTTACGTCCATGACATTACACAAATCATCCGCCGCCTTATTTATTGAAGCAATATCCACCTTGATCTCACCCCCCAGAAAATGCTCAGGGTCGATACGTCCGGTCAGTAAATGTGCGTCCGTCATCGTGAAGTCCTTACCTCCTCGTCCATAAGCTGCCGGACCCGGGTCTGCGCCGGCGCTGCGCGGGCCGACGCGGAGTTTGCCGGCATCATCGACCCAGGCAATACTTCCGCCGCCATTGCCAATCTCCACTATGTCCACAACCGGAACCAGCAATGGATAACCGGCATAACGCGGTGTACGTTCCAATACATACTTGTTCGCAAATCGGACCCGGCCGTTTTCAATCAGGGAACACTTGGCGGTGGTACCACCTATATCCAGGGTAATAAGATTTTGGATTCCCGTTAACCGGCCAAGCGCGGCAGCGCCGAATACCCCTGCCGCCGGACCTGATTCAACCATGGTGATACCCTTGTTCCTGACTGCCGCAAAAGTATCAATGCCACCGTTGGAAAGCATAACGTAGGCAGTTTTACTGAAGCCCTGATTGGCAAGATGAGTCTCCAGACCTTGTAAGTAACCATAGGCAACAGGCTGAACAGACGCCGCCGCCACTGTGGTATTAGTGCGTTCATATTCACGCCATTCACGTGAGAGAACATGCGAGGCAATGACCGCCACTTCAGGCCAGAGCCTTTGAATTTCTCTTACGGCAGCCAATTCGTGGTCCGGATTGCGGTAAGCATGAAGAAAACAGACCGCGATGGCGTCCACATCTTCTTCTTTTAATTCATCGACCAGGGGACGCAGCTCCCCGGTCTTGAGCGGCGTCAGAACATTTCCCTTGTAATCGATTCGTTCGGTGACTTCTCTGCGTAGGTAACGGGGGACCAGTGGTTCAGGTTTACGATAGCGGAAATTAAACAGGTCGGGCCTGTTTCCACGGGCTATCTCCAGCACGTCGCGAAAACCGCGTGTCGTGATCAGCGCTGTCTTTACTCCCTTGCGCTCTGTCAGAGTGTTGATGATGATGGTCGATCCGTGGACGAAAAAATCCATGTCTTCACCCTGGATTTGTGTCTTCACCAGTGCGTTCATCACACCGTTCTCAAAGCCGGGCGGAGTTGAATCTACTTTTGCGCAAACAATTGACGACCCGGGAGCCGCCTCGGGGTCAAAGTGAACCAGGTCGGTAAACGTGCCGCCGACGTCAGTTGCTACCCGTATCATATCCAGGTCTCCAGATCACCTCGGGAGCAGATGGAAGAAAGCTCACCAGCACGGTATCTGGGATAAGGTGAGAACCTGTAACGGTACGTTATGCCGCCTGTTCGTCGCTGATCGAGTGAGGATAGTATTCCCGCGCATGGTCGTCTGAGATGTATCCATCAGCGATATCTGCATACACGCGCTCTACTGCCCGTTCCGAAGGTGGGCCATAGCCGCCTCCACCAGCAATGGATAAGTCGACAACAGATCCTTTGGGGAACTTCAGGCCCGTCGCCTTGCCAATTTTTTCCGCTGACTCGCCGGGCCGATACACTGTCATGCTGTTCGGCCTCGCTTCCCTGCCGCCTTGCAAGCCCCAGGGCGGTGTCTTTTGTCTTTCAATAGGAGCAGTGCCGAAACATTCCTCGGTGACGTGGTAACTGATATCTATACCACAGGCGCCGCGGTTTTTCCCGGCTCCGCAACTGTCCTGGGCCAGTTCGAATTTATTATAAATCAGGGGAAACTTGGTCTCCGCCAACTCCAGTGGCGAGACCCGTGACTGGGCCAGAGATACGTGGTACATAGTTGTCCCGTCGCCATGGACATGTGCGCCGCCACCACAGGGCATGCCACCGCCGTGCGCCCAGGGCTCGCCGGTTTTTTCCCGGTAGCCCCACCAGTAAACATTCGGAATATCACACCCCGAACATGCGGGCACCGCTTCCGGTTGCGCCTTGCCAATGGCGTTATAGATCGCATCGATGGATTGTAGCGCAGGCCAGCCGTAGAGAAATGACGGTGCAGGGGGCAGCGGATGGAACAGTGTGCCTGGCCTGGTAATCACTTCCAGGGGGCGAAAATGCCCTTCGTTGGGCGCATAACCGCTTCCTGCCAGCATGGAGATGGCGACCCGAGCCACTGATATGGTGGAAGGGACCGGACAGTTGATGGGACCACGGGTTGCCGGCGGCGCGTGGGAATAATCCACCCGGACCGTATCGCCGTCTATCTCAACGATGACCTGGTAGGGTATCTTGTCATCGCT
>JAAXHV010000744.1 GCA_012270695.1 Gammaproteobacteria bacterium
GCCCCTCCCTATCCATACGAACGGGGTTATGTGCGAGTTAGGGTTCCCAAAGATTTTTCATCCGGGGAGAGCCTTCGGCTGCGTATTGCTATTGAGGCCGAGGAGAGCTTCTATGCGGATTACGGCATATTAGGGGTGGGGGTCGTGAGAAACTGGCGCCCTCACTGACGTTGCCGGGGAGTCACAGGGGTATTGAATAATCGCGTGGGCATTCAAATATTCAGGCCGGGTGTGGAAGCCGTTGTAAGGCAGTTTGGGAGGTAGTCCCTGTGCGCCGATACCTGTTGAGTCTGCCGCTGTTGCTTGGGCTGTTTTCCTGTGATATTTCCACTTACACCCCTCTTTATTCGGCATATCATGCGGAGTTTGAGCCTGCGCTGACTGACGATGTGGCGGCATTAATGCACGATATTGCCGGGAAATGGGAGTTACGGATATTCGATGAAGACCGGAACCAGTATAGGTACCTGACCAAAGGTGTCGAAGCGTTTGAGATTTTTCTATCCTATGAGGACGGAGACATTTTAGTGATAGGCAACGCAGGCATCGGGACGGTCCTTACATTACATGCTACTGATTGGGGCAAGATGCCGTTAGACGCGCTGGAAGCGCTGACGGCCGAGGTCATAGATGAGCTTGAGCGGCGCTTTGGTTTGGAGTTTTGTGTGAGAAACCTTGAGACTTCCCTGTGTCATATTTAAGGGCTGAAAAAGGCGGTCGGGAGCAGTCAGGCACCGGGCGGCGATTGTTGTGCTTGGTGAGTGGTTGTGTCTTAGCGTATTTAATATGACAGGAGGGCGGCCCATGCGTACGATAATCAGTTTTGTGCTTTCTCCGTTATTAGCAGGGATGGTCTATGTGGCAATTGAGGTGCCTTATGCGAACCATTACTTGGGGGCGTTAAAAGTCAGCCTCATTATATCCTATACAGAGGTAATTATTTTAGGGGTGCCCGCCTTTTTTTTATTGCGAAATAAAGGATGGTTAAACCTGGGGTCCCTGTGCTT
>JAAXHV010000745.1 GCA_012270695.1 Gammaproteobacteria bacterium
GAAGATGAAAATCTGATTAACGACGATATCTTCACTGTTGCCATCGATTCTCTGCTGGACCGGAAAAATGCGTTCGTTTTTTATATCAATCCCCTGGGCACGAAAGGAGAGGCCCGTATCGAGAACAACTCCACGATGCGTGGTGAATGGGACGGCATCTGGTACGGCGCCGCGAGCCGGCACGAACAGGGCTGGATCGCCGAGTTTGCCATTCCCTTTAAAACACTGTCCCTGGATGCCGATGTGCCGGCCTGGGGGCTTGAACTGGAACGTTATATCAGGCGGCGCAATGAATTCGTATTATGGGCCAACCATGACCAGGACAAGGACTTGAGCTATGTGGCTGCCTATGGTGATCTGCTGGGCCTGGATAACCTCGACCAGGGGCTGGGTCTGGATATAAAACCCCAGGCGGCAAGCCGTCACCGCCGGCGATTTGCAAGTGATGATAAGGATTTCACCATAAAGCCCGGCGCGGAAATCATTTACAAGCTCAAGCCTTCGCTGAACGGGTCCCTCATCATCAATCCGGATTTTTCCAATGCGGTTGTAGATGATATCAAGACCAATCTTACCCGGTTTGATCTGTTTTTCCCGGAGCAGCGTGATATTTTTGTGCGCGATGCGGATATCTTCGAGTTTGGCGGTCTTAAGGAAGTGAATGGCATTCCATTTTTTTCAAGGCGCATCGGCCTGCCTTTTGACAGGGAGAATCCGGAACCGCTTGACATCGATATCGGTGCGAAGCTGAGTGGTCGTGTCGGGCGCTATACCCTGGGCCTGTTGAACGCGCAGATGGGTTCCGGACAGGGGATCGGCTCAAAAAACCTGTCCGTAGCCAGGGTTGCCAGGGACATCCAGGATGAATCCAGGCTCGGCGCGATGATGACTTACGGCAATCCTATAGGCAGCGATGACAACGGCGTTGTCGGCATCGATTACCGCTACCGCAACAGTAACCTGTTCGGTTCGCGGGTGTTTGTGGCCGATGCGTATGTCATGAAGTCTTTCAGTGAGGGAATCAGCAACAAAGACTGGGTCTATGGCCTGACACTGGACTACCCCAATGACCGTTGGAACGCCAGGGTAAGATACCAGGAAATCCAGGAAAACTTTAACCCGGCCCTTGGTTTTGTCAACCGCGCCGGTATCAGGAAATACGATGGCGATTTCCGCTACAGGATAAGACCCAAAGACAGTCGCTTGCTCAGAATCATTGACTGGAATGTTCAATCATCCTTTACGACGACAACAGATAATGAGCTTGAGAGCGCTAATGTTTATTTACTGTTTATAAACCTGGAAAGTCACGCCGGCGACCAAATCAAACTTTCTGGGAACTGGGAGCACGAAACCTTATTCGATCCCTTTGAAATTCAACCCGGTGTGATCATCCCCACGGGTGATTACGATTTCTACAGCGCATGGGGCAAGCTGATGACGGCAGATCACCGGCCCATCTCTCTGGAAGTAAAATCTCAGGTGGGTGGGTTTTACAATGGTGAAGCAATTGATGTGACGGCTTCTCTGAAGTGGCGACCGTCGCCTAATTTTTACATTACCCTGGAACGCCGGGTTTTCGACGTCGATTTGCCGGGAGGCGATTTCGAGTTTGAGATCAACCGTGCGCGCTTCAATATCAACTTCACGCCGACATTATCCTGGACCAACTACCTGCAACAGGAGTCGGAAAGCCACTTCATGACACTGCAGAGCCAGTTGCGCTGGATCATTGTCCCGGGCAATGAACTGACAATAACGCTCAACCATGACTGGGCCAGGGATAACGGTTCATACAAAAGCACTGAGGCTGATTTTTTCACCCGCCTGGTGTGGAC
>JAAXHV010000746.1 GCA_012270695.1 Gammaproteobacteria bacterium
GGTAAAACAGCGCTGGCAAGACGTCTCGCGGACAGCTTGAACAATGAACTGTTGCTGGAGCGGGCTACAGGCAATCCGTTTCTCACGGGGATTTACCACCATCCGGGAAGCGCCGCATTGCCGGCACAGTTACATTTCCTGTTCGAGCATGTAAAACAGGTGCGGGCGCTCCGACAAACAGACCTGTTCTCGCCCAACCAGGTCGCGGACTTCCTGGTCCAGGCGAACAAGGTGTATGCCGAAGCCACACTGAGTCCGGATGAGTTGGACTTGTATTACCAGGTCTATAACATTTTAATCGGCGATGTTCCGGTCCCTGGCCTGGTAATTTACCTGCAGTCGTCCGTCGACGAGATGATCAGGCGCATACGCAGCCATGGCAGGAGCCATAACATGAAAATCGACAGGGATTACCTGCAGAGAATTGCAGAGGAGTATGCTGACTTTTTCTATCATTATGATGCGTCATCTTTACTTATCGTCAATGCGACGGACCTGGATTTCACCGGAGACAGCAGCGACTATGCGGTATTACTGGATTACCTGGGCGATCTTGACCCGGGCCGGCATTACTTCAACCCCCAGGAACTACCCCGCATTTCTCACCCGGTCGCTGATTGACTATGACTGAAAAAATTACTATCGCCCGTTTGCACGAGATGAAAAAAACGGGAGAGAAAATTGTCAGCCTGACCGCGTATGACGCAAGCTTTGCCAGGATATTGGACACAGCCGGCATAGACATCACTCTGGTGGGTGATTCACTGGGTATGGTGTTGCATGGCGAAGACGACACCCTTGCTGTTTCCATGGAAGATATGACTTACCATAGCAGAATAGTCAGCCGGGCCTGCCAGCGCTCCCTGGTCGTGGTTGACATGCCCCATCGGAGCTATGAGACCGGCCACCAAGCCTGTACCAATGCGCTCAGGCTGGTGGAAGCGGGCGGAGCCGATGTAGTCAAGCTGGAAGGAGGCGTGGAGCAGGCGGAAACCGTTGCGAGTCTGACAGGCCGGGGCATTCCCGTTTGTGGCCATGTCGGTCTGCAGCCTCAATCCATAAAAGAGTATGGAGGATATAAAGTCCAGGGCAGGAGTAAAGAGCAAGCCGAACGCATCTTGGCAGGCGCCCGGGCCTTGCAAGCAGCCGGCGCCTGTATGGTGGTACTGGAATGTATCCCAGCCGCTCTGGCGCAGCGGCTAAGCAATGAGATCACCATCCCGACCATAGGTATCGGCGCTGGCGTAAACTGTGACGGGCAGGTACTGGTGGTATACGATGTACTGGGGCTGTCCGCGCGTTCACCACACATGGCCAAGAACTTCCTGGCCGAGACCGGGAGCATACAGGAAGCTGTTCAGCAATACATACGGGCGGTAAAAACCAGAGAATTTCCTGGGCCGGAACACTCATTTGAATAATACGGGAATAGCAATGTCGGAGCGGCAAACCGTGGAAAAACTCATTACCGCGCCTTTTACAGGCACACCGATCATGGAAACCGTATCAAGTTT
>JAAXHV010000747.1 GCA_012270695.1 Gammaproteobacteria bacterium
CGGCAGTTCTTCATTGATGTGTATGATTATTTCTACTACCGTGAATTGCAGCACTCCGCAGATTCCACCCTCGCCGCCATTGCCGCGAAGACCCTGAAAGAATGCGAATACCACCTGCGCCACAGCAGTGAATGGATGGCTCGTCTTGGTGACGGCACCGAGGAGAGCCATACAAAAATACATCGGGCCGTGACCGAGTTGATGCCGTTTATCCCTGAGTTATTCGCTGGCGACGAGATCGACCAGGCCATGCAGGAACAACAAATCGGTGTGGACCTGGGCGGCATTGAAGTGTTGTGGAATGAAAAAGTCGATCGCGTTTTCAACGAAGCCCTGCTTGAACGCCCGCAGAGCAGCTTTACTCGCGGCGGCGGACGGCAAGGTCTGCATTCGGAACACATGGGTTATCTGCTGGCTGAGATGCAATCCCTGCAACGGGCTTATCCCGGTTTGCATTGGTGAGGCCATGATTGCCGTCTATGAAACAACCGGATTGTTTGCCGAGCCCGTTGAAGATTCCATAAAACGGGTAAGGCAGGTACTGGAACAGGTTAGCGACCCTGAAATCCCCGTTTTAACCATCGCTGACCTGGGTATATTACGGGACGTACGCTGGCATGATGGCAGGATACAGGCGGTGATCACTCCCACCTACAGCGGTTGTCCCGCGATGCAGACCATAGAGCAGGATATCAAGACCGTGTTGAGAGAGAACGGCTATGCAGAGGTTGAAGTTAAAACACAGATCTCGCCGCCCTGGACAACAGACTGGTTAAGCGCAGCAGGCAAGGAAAAACTGCTGAAATACGGCATTGTCCCCCCGGCGGGTTCGGCTTCCAGGCAGAGTTTGCGTGTGCCTGTCACAGGTTTGAGCTGCCCGCGCTGTCAATCTGCCGATACGGAGGAAATCAGCCGTTTTGGTTCAACTCCGTGCAAGGCGTTATACAGGTGTAACGATTGTCTGGAGCCTTTCGACTATTTCAAATGTATATAACCCGGATATCTCACCGTCACTTGGAGTCAGACTGAAACTTATGTGGCGTCAAAGACATATCCGGGCTGGTTTTTTCTTGTTTAATCTGTGTCATCTGTGGACACAGATTAATTCCTGTCGAAGATGCCGGAATTTCATCCGTTAACCATCAGTGATATCAGGAAGGAAACGGATAACGCCGTTTGCCTGACGTTCGACGTGCCCGCTGACTTGTCCGAAACCTACCGGTTTACCCAGGGCCAGTACCTGACACT
>JAAXHV010000748.1 GCA_012270695.1 Gammaproteobacteria bacterium
CTGCTCCGAGCTTAGAAAGGGATTGACACTTCCAGGTAATTGCCCTAATTTAATAGAGTAAATCCGTGGAGTGGCCGGGGGAACGCTTGTCCCGATAATCGGGAAGGGCGCCGGACATAACCACGGGTTTTCCTTTTCAGCGGTGCAGGGACACAGTGAAGGGCGAGGGAACCGCTGTTTCCCATACATGTTGCTGAATGGTAACTATCTGCTGGTCAGTCATCAGCGCCAGCTTTTCGCGCATCAAGGAAACCAAATTGCGTTTGGCTTCGGCCCGTTTGGAGCCTTGGGCATAGAAGTGGTTCTTATCCCGCAAGTCAAAGGCAACACACCCCAGCAACACGTCGGTCAATTGTAGAAATACCTGGGTTTCCGACGATGCCCGCAAACAACCCTTGACCTGTTTCACGGCGCAGAACTCGCTTTCGACCGCAACGGAGGCAGCGTTGGGTTTCTCTTGGAAATCCACTAACACGAAGGCCGGACTGTTGAGCCGCTGTTCCAGAAGCTCTCGCCCCAGCTTGACATAGGCCCGCCAAGAATCGTTGTTCCATCGGGAAAGGCTGAACTCCGGTTGGGTTCTGTCCAAGAGCAAGGAGTGAAACTCAAAGCAGTCGCAGGAAAAATACAAATTCAGCAGGTTCAGGTACTGTTGAAGGTTATGATGAGTTACATCGGCAAACTTATACTCGTGGTGCCGGGTGCTCCACATCAAGCGGTCCAACTCGCCGGGAGTTGGCGACAAGTTCCCCTGCCTAATTTCTTCCCGTAACTTTGACCGTTGGGCAGCTCGCATGGAAGCGAAGTCATAATGCAGCCGATAGAATCCGTCGGTAACCTTCTCAGGGTCACGGACCAAAAGCAACCCTATTCCATAAACAGGCTGCCTCTGGATAGCTGAATTAAGCGCACCGGTTTCGTCAACAAATGCGGGTAGAACGTCCATTCGCCTACGATACCATAGCTACTGGTAAAGGGCAATGAGAATATCGCCTCAAAATACCGCAGTTTGTATCCTGCATTGTCCATAATACAGGATTCAGTACCGCCGACCCCAACCGCGCACTGCTGGGCCTCGGCGAGGACGTGTACCAGGGCGCGCGGCGGCTGGCGCAGAAGCGGTGCGCCGAGCCTTCGGTGCACGGCGGCAAGGCCCG
>JAAXHV010000749.1 GCA_012270695.1 Gammaproteobacteria bacterium
CTACCAGGTATAGCGTAGCGTTCCGCCGAACCAGCGCGGCGGGCCTGGGGCATCGATGATGACACCGGTAAACGTCGTGATGTCAAACAACGTGGGAACATAGTCTTCATCGGTAAAGTTCTTGACCCACAGACTGGCGTCCCAGTTGCCCATGCTGAAGCCCAGCATTGCATTGGCGACCAGGTACGAGTCACCCTCCAGTCCCGGGTGATCAATGCCGTTCAATGAGCGGTCATCGACATAATTAAAGTCAATTTGCGCGGCCATGGCGCCGTTCATCATGGGCCACTCATAACGTCCCAGGCCGTTAAAGGTGACATCCGGCGCATTCGGCATCGCCCGGTCCCGGGTTACCGGGCCAAACGCGACATCTTTTTGCTCTGCGTCCTGGAGCGACAGACCGAACAGGAATTCCAGTCCCTGTGCCGGATTGGCGATCAATTCAATTTCCGCCCCTACGTTTTCCGCGTCCGTATTGAATACGATCAGGTTGATGCCCTGCTGTGAGAAGCTCTGGAAATTTTCATAATCGTAATAAAAAACACTGGCGTTCAGGCGGGCTCTGCCGTCGAATAAGGTTGCCTTGAAGCCGCCTTCATAACTCTTCAGTATTTCACCCCTGAATTCAAAGGCCTCAGGCGTGAATAACATGGCGGCGCCACCATTAAATCCGCCGGCCTTGTTGCCGCGCGTGTATTTGGCATAGACTAGCAGGTCATCACTGGGCCGCCAGTCCAGTTCAAACACGGCGGACCATTCACCTTCGCTGCGGTTAACATCCAACGTATTTTGCGTTTCGGTAGCGCTCGCGCGTTCTCCTATTTGCACGGTACCACCGAAAAACAGCTCGCAGGGCGCAGCAGGCAGACCGAAGGGTTCCCCGCTGCCGGCATCACGGCAGCGGGTCAGCGCTGAGAAGTCTTTCTCATCTTCGGTCCAACGAAAACCGGCAATAAACGACCATTGCGGCGCGAATTCATATTCTCCCTGGAGGAAAAAGGCATAGGATTCGGTTTCCAGGGAGAAATTGTTATCCAGTTCTACAAGACAGCAGTTGGCAACGTTGGCGCCGGAACGGAAATCGCCGTCGATATTCAGGTAATAAAATCCTGCGACCCATTGCAAGCTGTCGGACTCACCGTGTAATTGCAGTTCCTGGGAAATCTGGTTGCTGTCCATGACCTGGGGAAAGGTAAATAAGGGAGCAGGCGTGCCGTCGGTATCTTCCAGGTAGTTCTTATCGAAGTCCTGCCAATCGGTGATGGAAACCAGACGCATATCATTACCGAGTTGCCATTCTATGGTGCCGGTAATGCCGTAATGTTCGCGTTGATAAAACCCTTCTTCATCCACTGCGATTGAATTATCATCGTTATCCGCTTCGGTAAAGCCAAAACAGTCCGTGGCGCCCGGCACCAGAGGGAACGGGGGGCCGAAGAAGTTGGCGCAAAAGGCATCCTGCTGTGCCGAGGTCCCTTCGCTGACCAGGCCGTCGCCGGGCAAACCGGGGATACCACCGATGTCCGTCAAGCCAGAGCGGACGGAATACCCCTGGCCGTTGGTGTCGTCCTCGCTCCAGCGGCCGTTGACATGTATCGTTAAATCATCACTTGGTTCAAATAATAATTGCGCGCGCAGCGAAATGTTGTTGACATCGTTCAAATCATCGCCGATACGGTTTTCCTGATAACCGTCCGTATCCTCATAAGCAAAGGAAAGGCGGCCGGCCAGTGTTTCGCCGAGAGGACCGCTTATGGCCGCTTCCGTGCGAATCTGCTCAAACTCGCCACCGGTGACTTCAACATAGCCTTCAGGTTCCCTGGTGGGCCTGGCCGAGATCAGGTGGACCAGGCCGCCCGTTGCATTCCGGCCGAATAATGTGCCTTGCGGCCCGCGCAACACTTCGACGCGGTCAACGTCAAAGAAGTGGAATCCCACACCGGCAACGTAGCTGTTATACGCGCCGTCCATATACACGGCTACCGGCGGTTCATGGTGGTCGGCAAAATCCAGTTGGCTGGAACCGCGGATAGTGTATTGGGTCGTCACGCC
>JAAXHV010000750.1 GCA_012270695.1 Gammaproteobacteria bacterium
AGCCGGATACGGTCACGGTCAGCGGATTGCCGTCATGCTGGACAACCGGGTTGAATTTTTTCTGCACTTCCTGGCTTTGAACAAACTCGGTGTCAGCGTCGTACCTGTCAATTCCGGCTTCCTGCCGGGTGAGATTGCTTACGTAATCAACCACAGTGATGCCTGCCTCGTCCTGTGCCTGCCCCGCTACCGGGAGAAAGTGCAGGCAGCCCTGGCCGGTCAGGATAAAGCCATTCCAATCGCGGAAACCGTGTCAATGGCGCAGTTACCGCCTTGCAGCCTTGAAACAGCAACGGGAGCGCCTGACAGAAATACCGAGGTCGCGGTACTTTATACATCGGGCACGACGGGGACGCCGAAAGGCTGTATGTTGAACAACGAGTATTTTACCTGTATGGGAAACTGGTACGCCGATATTGACGGCTATTGCCAATTGGCCTACGGACAGGAACGGATGCTGACGCCGCTGCCCCTGGTACACATGAATGCCCTGTGTTCAATGATGGCCATGATCACGAGTGGCGGTTGCATCATCCAGTTGGACCGCTTCCATGCCTCCAGTTGGTGGGAAACGGTACGCGAGTCCCAGGCGACCTGCCTGCATTATCTCGGCGTGATCCCGGCAATTCTGCTGAATCAGCCGGAAACGGCTGGTGACAACCTGGGACAGCAGGTCAAATTCGGTTTCGGCGCGGGGGTTGACCCCAAACATCTGCAGCGCTTTGAACAGCGCTTCGGTTTTCCGCTGGTGGAGGGCTGGGCGATGACGGAAACCGGCACATACGTGTGCATCACCGCCAATAAGGAGCCCCGCCATATCGGCACGCGCTGCATCGGCAGGGCGCCGGCCGTCATCGACTACCGTCTTGTGGATGAACAGGGGAACGACGTAGAACCGGGCGAACCCGGAGAACTGCTGATCCGCGCCAAGGGGGACAACCCGCGCAAGGGATTTTTTTCCGGCTACTACAAGAACCCGGAAGAAACGGCCAGGGTATGGGAAGGGGGATATTTTCATACCGGCGACGTCATGCGCACCAGTGAAGACGGTTCCTTTCATTTTGTAGACAGACGTAAAAACATTATCAGGCGCAGTGGTGAAAACATCGCAGCCGTCGAAGTGGAGAATGTACTGTTCCAGCACCCTGCGATTACCAATTGTGCAGTGACACCCGTATATGATGAAACCCGGGGCGAGGAAGTGGGCGCCTGTATCATCCTGAATGAGACCTTGAAGGAAAGGTTCGGTCGCGAACAGGATACGGCCGAGTCCTTGTTCGCTTTCTGCGCGGAGCACCTGATTTATTACAAGGTCCCGGCGTATTACCTGTTCGTAACCGAATTGCCCATGACTGCATCCCAGAAATTACAGCGCGGCGAAATCAAGGCCCTGGCCGGCAGCCTGGTGGAACAAGGCCGTTGTATCGACCTGAGAGAGCGCAAACGCAGGAAAAAAAATGTTGCCCTATGACGGTGTCGCGCTGGTTGCCGCGACCAGTTTGCCCTATGTCAGGCGGAGTGAGCGAAGTGCGGTCTGGTTTATCGGCGCGACATTTGCGAGGCTGCTGAAAAGCGCCGGATTGCAGAAACACGAGATCGATGGGCTGGCCATAGCCAGCTTCACCCTGGCCCCTGACAGCGTTGTCAGCATGACCGAATACCTGGATATCTCACCAGGCTGGTTGGAACAGATTCCGATGGGGGGCGCCAGCGGCCCCGTGGCCGCACGACGTGCGGCCCGGGCAGTACAGGCCGGCGATGCGAATATCGTGGCCTGTATCGGAGCTGATACGGCTTCCGCCGACACATTTGTGAACCTGGTAAAGAATTTCAGCCGGTTTTCAACGGACGCCGTGTACCCTTACGGCGCCGGCGGGCCGAATACTGTTTTTGCCATGATTACCCGCAACTATATGGAGCAATACGGAGTAAGGCGGGAAGATTTTGGCCGTGTCTGTATTGCCCAAAGGGAAAACGCCCTGGCCGCGGGCACCGCTGTTTTCAATACCCCGTTATCCATGGAGGATTACCTGAATGCCCGCCCCATCAGCGAACCTTTGCACCTGTTCGATTGTGTAATGCCCGTCGCCGGCGCGGACGGTTTCCTGGTCATGACGGTTGCCCGTGCCGTGTCTCTCGGCCTGCCTTATGCCAGGCTCCTGGCCGCGGGAGAACGGCATAACGCCTGGTCTGAAGATGATATACATTTTCGCGCCGGCTGGCGGCTGTATCGTGACAAAATGTACACCCAGGCGGGACTGGAGCCTGCCGAAATTGATTTTTTGCAGACTTATGATGACTACCCGGTCATATCCATGATGCAGATGGAAGACCTGGGTTTTTGTGAAAAGGGCAGGGCGGCGGAATTTGTCCGATCACACCCGCTGACCTGGAACGGCGGAGGCCTGCCCCACAATACCTGCGGCGGACAACTGTCCGCGGGGCAGGCCGGTGCTGCCGGCGGTTTCCTGGGCACCGTTGAGGCGATCCGCCAATTGACCACAACCGGGTTGCCCAACCAGGTTGCC
>JAAXHV010000751.1 GCA_012270695.1 Gammaproteobacteria bacterium
ACAGTCTGCGAATATTCATACTCGCCCCTGTAAAATTCGGTTGGACTGGCAGTGCCCAGCGAAGAATTAAGCGTATTTTTTACACCATCGGAAAACTCGTTGGAGCCGTGTACGACGCTCGCATCGATCAGCCAGCCCCCGGCCAACTCGCCAGTGATACCGCCGGCAACAGAGAAGTCAGTGATATCTGCGTCACTTATCGGCAGAAACCCGTTGGGATATATTGAAGCTACGTTATTAGCGCTGACCGGATAACGAAAGAAATTGTAGCCTTCTCCATCACGCTCCGAGTAACTGCCAAAACTGTATAACTCAAATCCTGAATTCAAATCGTAGCCGGCGTTGTACATCAGGTTGATATCACTTGATTCACCATCGCCTTCACGATAGTTCCGCATGCCTGCCAAGGCATCATTCGGGGCGGCTTCCGGTGTCCCACTGGGAGGGATCGGCGCTATGAATTCAGCAAAACCAATTGTCGGTAGCTGGTCGAAACTTGCCCGGTCAGTCGACGAGCGGTCACGATATTCCGCACTGAGGTTAAGGAACCCGTTTGCGAAAGAAAACCCATGGTTGGCACTGACAGTGACTGTTTCTCCGTCTGTGATACTCTTATCAATCGGTTCCAGGTCAGTGATATGGCCCCCATACGAAACCGAGATATTTCCCCCTTCAGCATTATCTTTCAGGACGATGTTAATAACTCCCGCAATAGCATCCGAACCGTACTGGGCTGCTGCGCCATCTCGTAATACTTCGATGCGTTCAATCGCGCTGGTGGGGATATTATTGAAATCCACTGCTGCGCTGCCTCTGCCCACCTTCGATTCGGTACTGATTACTGAATTGACATGGCGTCGTTTTCCATTAACCAGAACCAGCACCTGATCAGGACTTAAGCCCCTTAATTGCGCTGACCTGACAATATCGGTCTGACCGGAATTGGATTGGCGCGGCATGCTGAAAGAAGCAACGGCGGCCTGTAATAAGCCACCCAGTTCTCCGGCAATATTGGGCGATCTGACCAGGTCATCCGCGGTGATGATATCCACCGGGACAAGGCTGTC
>JAAXHV010000752.1 GCA_012270695.1 Gammaproteobacteria bacterium
TGTGACTACATTGACGGCGAGTCTCATTGTCACTCAGGCAAGAGCGGATGGGTCCGACTCCTCTCTTTACAATGCCGCTGACCATGCCCCAGTCGGCGTCATGGGCGACCATACTCACAGCAAGGGCGAATGGATGTTGAGCTACCGTTTCATGCACATGGATATGCAGGGAAACCGCACGGGCACCAGCGGCATTGATGCGGACACGATTGCGACCAGCATACCGAACCGTTTTTTTGGTCGGCCCATGCAACCTCCCAGCTTGCGTGTCGTGCCCACGGAAATGAGTATGGACATGCACATGTTCGGCGCCATGTATGCGCCTGCGCAATGGCTGACACTGATGGTCATGGGGATGTATATAGAAAAAGAAATGGAACACATTACCTACATGGGAGGCATGGGCACAACCCGGCGCGGAAGCTTCAAGGTTAAAACCGACGGCATCGGCGATACCAGGCTATCCGGGCTGATTAAAATTTACGACGATGGCATCCATCGTTATCATATCAACGCTGGCGTCAGTTTGCCGGCCGGGTCCAACAAAAAAACCCACCAGATACTGACGCCCATGGGTGCCCAGCCAACCGTGCGCGTGCCTTATGCCATGCAGATGGGTTCCGGAACATTCGACCTGATGCCGGGCATTACCTACAACGGTCGCTTGGCTCAATGGTATTGGGGTGGCCAGTATATCGGTACTTTTCGACTGGGTGACGACCAGGGTTATTCCTTGGGTGACAAGCATACGCTAAGCGCCTGGTTGAACTACCAGTGGCGACCTTTCATCAGCACGTCATTACGACTGCAATATGACGCGCTGGACAGTATCGACGGCATCGACCCGGTGATAACAGGTCCTGTACAGACCGCAGACCCCGACAACTACGGTGGCGATGAGCTTAACCTGAACCTCGGCGTCAACCTGATGGGCCAATCCGGCGGGCTGGCGGGTCAGCGACTGGCCATTGAAGCGAGCCTACCGTTACACCGCGACCTGAACGGACTGCAGATGGAAACCGACTGGAGCATTATGGCCGGTTGGCAGTACGCATTCTAACCCGCATATCTTACTATCGCTCGTTGTCAACCGATCATCTTGCTGTCAATGAGTTATGACACACTATCGTCTTGTTGGCAACACCGACTGCGCCAGATATGAGCCAGCTTGTCTTTGGTTCGGATGCCCACGACGGTTCGATACCGTCACCAGTAAAAAACATGTTAAGCTGACTCGGTATCCTTAACCCGTGATTGCGTATTGTGAAACAACCCAACCAGGCTACTGCTTGCGCGATAATTATCGGCAATGAAATCCTGTCGGGTCGCACCCAGGATGCAAACCTGGCGATTATCGGTAAAAAATGTGACGCGCTGGGGATCCGTCTTACAGAGACCAGGATAATTGCCGATGTAGAGGCAGACATCATTACAACGGTCAACGGCTGCCGCACTGGCTTCACGTATGTTTTTACCACTGGTGGTATAGGTCCCACCCATGATGACATAACCGCGGCGGCCATCGCCAAGGCATTCAATGTTGAACTGGTGCGCAACAGCGAAGCAGCAGCAGCATTGGACCGGTATTACGAGCCCGGTCATTTAAACGAAGCCAGGCTGAAAATGGCGGATATACCAGCCGGCGCCCGCTTGATAGACAATCCCGTGAGTGGAGCGCCGGGATTTCAGCT
>JAAXHV010000753.1 GCA_012270695.1 Gammaproteobacteria bacterium
AAATACAGCGCCAGGGTCACTGCCATAAGCAGTGATTCCATACACACGCGGTTTGTATCAGCCTGTACTGGGGACATGTTACTGATTATACGTGAACTCTGCATCAATCGAGCGATAACAGGGAATGCAGTAAATTGTTCTGAAAACTGATGTTGCCGGTCAGGCTGTTGTGCTCTTCACAGAGCAGGAATACGTGGTGCAACGGGAAAAAAACGTATTCATGACGAGGCACGCTGGGGTCCAGGGTATTCCGGCCTAATAGTGACGCTTTGGTGACGGAAGCGTCCCCCGGTTCCAACAACAGAGCCTCATAATCGACACCACTCACGGGTCGGGTGACCTCATCCGGGTACATGCGGATCTCCGATATTCCATCGACTTCTTCGACCAGTATCCGAGCCGGAGTCATGGTGCAGTCCCCCCCGAATACGATCAACCCGGGGTGGCCTTCCGGCAACGCTACCGTCAGTGACCAGACAAAACGCCTGGCCCTTTCCAGAGACCTGGCAAAATAGGCCTCCAGGGTTTTGAGATACGCTTCACCTTCAGCGGCTGATGCGTAGCGGGACAGGATCCGCTGACGGGTATCCTGGGCAAAGATCGACCACTTGAACCGGCGCCACAGGTTCACGTCGAATATGTCACGATCCAGGGGCGTGCCCTTGTTGGTTACGATCCAGTTATTGATAGGATGGGGCAATAACTGGTACAGGCTCGGCATGGTCACCAGGGTTTCCGTGTTGATCCTTGTGAAACCCAGCTTGATCCCGTCAATGAACGCATTCAGGATTTCCACTGAGCCCAGGCTGGGAGCCCCCAGGAGTATGACCCGCCTGACCCTTTCCGCACCGTACATATTGACGGGAAAATCGTTACTGTCCAGGACGTCGGCGCGCCCGTAACGGATATAGTAGCGGGCGATCAATCCCCCCATACTGTGGGCAACGATATCCACTTTTAGCTCGGGATTGTTAAAATCCTGCCTGATCTGGTCGATGAAATCCGCAAGATGCGCCGCGTTAATGGCGTTATCCAGCCGCCAGTCGTAATGAAACGTATAGTAGTATTTTGTTCCCGGCCGATTTTTCTGGCCGGGTGTCGCTTTTACATAACCTCCTGGTCCCTCCAGGGTCCGCAGTATCTTGCCGTAGTAGTCTTTGCCCGCAGTGTTGTCGGCAATGGCGTAAGCCGTCAGTCCATCGGGTTTCGGCATCAGTGTGGCAGGGTCAATCTCCAGGGCCAGGTCCTCATGCTCATCGAACAGCAGTTTCCATAAGGAACCAAACCATAACTCCTCGTCGGTCATTTCGTCTTTCAGCTTGCTGCCCAGGATGCCATGGATAAAAACCAGCGGCGGCTGTTCTTCCACCGCCATGTTTTGCATGTAAAGACGCTGTAAATCCGGCTTTGACGAAGTAATGAAATACTGGCTGCCGAGCAGGGCTGCAACAGCGCCAATCACAATGTAAACCAGACGTTTCAATGCGCAGATCCGTACAGTGTTCTGATATACAGTTAGACCCGCTATTCCCGCATAGGTTCGAGCGGGGATGCTTTTGTTATATACTTCGAGCTATGAGAATATTAGCGTACCATGTTTGTGTCAAAAATTATTGATAAGCATCCGCAGATTATGTCAGCTCCATTCAAATTTGCCTGTCACTTCATTGTCAATGCGATGCTTATCATGTTCTGTAACCAGGCT
>JAAXHV010000754.1 GCA_012270695.1 Gammaproteobacteria bacterium
GTTACACCGGGGAGAATCGTGCCGCCCGTTGCAGGGGTATGCAACGCGCCATCAATCACCGCAAAGAAATTCATGGCAGACAGTTCCTCGATATATTTTTGTTCGCGTGCGTCAAGCCAAAGAGGCTGGTCGAAGCCGCTATCCATCGCAGCCATCGAGGAATGCAGGGATGCGCCGTAATTTCCGCTGGCCTTGACACTGCCGGTGCCGCCGGTTGAGGCGCGGGTCGCTCCCCGTTCCACCACGACCCGCAGGTTGCCGGTGATCAAGGCGTCCGATGGGCTTGCGATAACGAGAAATGTAAAACGGTCGGATGGCGCCAGGCCAAGTGAAGCCTGCGTACCGAACATCAGCGGACGCAGGTAGAGCGATTGGCCCGGCAACCCTGGAACGAGTGGACCGGCGTAGGCGGAAACCACCGATACTCCTTCAATAAAGAATGACTCGGGCAGTTCAGGCATCAGCATACGCGCGCATGAGCGATTGAACCTAGCGGCATTCATGTGCGGCCTGAACAATTTTATTTGTGCATGTTCTCCCCGGTATGCCTTGAGTCCCTCAAACACAACCTGCGCGAAATGCAATACCTTGGAAGCGGGATCAATGGATATGTCGGCATAAGGAAGTAATTGTCCCTCACCCCAGGCGCCGTCCGCATAATCGAGCCGGTACATGACCGGCGCGAGGGTTTCTCCGAAGCCCAGTTCCTCAGGCAACTCGAAGCGCTCAATGGTTGTCAACACTTCCGGATGGACGTTCATCGTGATTTTATTGATACTTGGGGACAGCAGTTTCCGCTAAATTCCGGGGTCAGAGTAAAAACTCATCGGAATGTGTAGTTTTATTATACATCTTATGGGTTTTTACTCTGACCCCAGCCATCTGGCCAAGGTTAGTGGGAATCGCTGACCCGGGGACAGACACATCATGCCCCTGCGGATTGTAAGGAGGGGCATGTCCCCAACTCACACGGCAATGAAACGAAGTGACCTGCTTCATCCGGACAGACCATTTTCAATAATATCCGAAACAAGTTCGCCCAATACTTCAATCCCCAGGGCTATGTCTGCTTCACGGGTATC
>JAAXHV010000002.1:0-582 GCA_012270695.1 Gammaproteobacteria bacterium
ATGGGCGGCTGTCGCCGTGCAAATCGGCTGTCCTGCCGATTTGTCTCGCTGGTCTTTTTCCCGCCAGCGGGCACGTGCTTCCTCAACCGTAGTCAGTGCTACGCTTTCGGTCGCAGGCACCCGCTGGCGTAAAAAATCCGACGCAATCATCGCATCACCTGGTGAGAAATCCGGGCTAGCAGCCTGAAGCTTCTCTCGGGTCTGCTTCAGAAAGATCTGTAAGACCGCAGGGCGGTGCGGGAATGTTTGCCCGGGCGGCATTCAGTAACGACGCTGTTCGCCTGGTTCGACCAGATGAGTTGGCCGACGCCGTCACCAGCTACGGCAAACAGCAGGTGCTCCCTGCCTTCCGGCCTGTCAATCACCAGGTGATACGCAGCTTCATCAAGACCAGTTTCCGCAATTTTCACGTTGCTTTGGCGCGCGCTCCACAGGACTCCGCCTTCTACCAGGTGGATAACGTCCAACTCATCCCTTATGCGGACTAGCAGCAATTCCCCGTAGAACGCCTCGTTCTGTTGCCGGTAACCAGGTTCACTGTCCAGGCCGGCAGACAGGTTCTGCACAGCCAGGTTAAACCCG
>JAAXHV010000002.1:623-4335 GCA_012270695.1 Gammaproteobacteria bacterium
GATAAGACCGATCGTAGAATTAATCAAAAGTGTCCTGCCTTAACTGAAATACCAGGCACAGGACTTTATGTCATAGTTATTACAGAAATATGACATAAACAGAGTTTGTTCCGAATCAACTCAACAGACCGTCTTTACCCACGAAAAAAGCCGCGCAACAACGCGCTTTTTCCCATTAACGTGCGCTTCTGCTTCTCTATTACGATGAACCTTCTTATCTTGAGCATTGTCTTCCTGCCCGGTTGCTACATAGTCAGGATACTAAGCAGATTCTTGTAATCTTCCTCGACCCTGCTGTCATTTTGTCGCAATTCGGTCACTTTTCTGTGTGCATGCAGCACAGTGGTATGATCGCGCCCGCCGAATGCGTCTCCTATTTCAGGGAGGCTGTGGTTGGTTAATTCTTTCGCCAAGGCCATGGCCACCTGTCGGGGGCGCGCTATAGAGCGGCTTCTTCGTTTTGAAAGCAGGTCCGCCACCTTGATTTTGTAATACCCGGCGATAACTTTCTGAATGTTCTCCAAGGTAACCTGGCGCTCCTGCAACAGCAATAAATCGCGTAACGCCAGTTGGCAAAACTCGATATCTATGGGCTGTCCTGTCAGGTTGGAATTAGCTATGACCCGATTCAGTGCGCCTTCCAGTTCGCGCACGTTTGAAATGAAGTGCTTGGCAATAAAAAAAGCAACGTTATCAGGGAGATCGATTCCCACATTTTCCGCTTTGGACTTGACAATGGCAACCCGGGTCTCATATTCCGGCGGTTCTATGGCGACGGTCAGCCCGCTACTGAACCGCGACCTCAGGCGGTCCTCAATGCCGGGAACTTCTTTCGGATAGCGGTCGCAAGTCAGAACCACCTGGTTTTCCCCTTCCAGCAGCGTATTGAACGTATAGAAGAATTCTTCCTGCGATCTTTCCTTGCCGGCAAAAAACTGTATGTCATCGATAAGCAACACGTCCAACGAACGGTAATTACGTTTGAACTCGTCTATGGTATTGTGCCGCAGCGCTTTTACCATGTCGGCAACAAATCGTTCTGAGTGCAGGTAAGCTACGTTCACCCTCGACCGACTTTCCATAATAGTGTTGCCTATGGCGTGCATCAGGTGGGTCTTGCCAAGACCGACGCCACCGCACATAAACAGGGGATTATAAGCCGTGCCGGGGTTTTCCGCGACCTGTCCGGCCGCAGCTCGAGCAAGCTGATTCGACTTTCCTTCTACGAATGAAGAAAAGCTGTAGCTGCGGTTGAGGTTCTCCGGGAGATAGTTGCGATTGATGATTGTCCCCCGTTTTTGCGGTTGCCGCCTGGCACCTGCCTTCTGGCTGCCGACCTCAAGAGACAAGGCCAGCTTCCCGCCTTGTTCCTGCGAGCGCAGCAATTCGTCGATACGCTGCAGATATTTTTCACTGACCCAATCCAGAACAAACCGGTTAGGAGCGAGCAACCTCAGTCTGTTTTTATCTCCTACGGCATGCAGCGGACGAATCCAGGTATTAAACTGCTCCGCAGGCAACTCTCCTTCAAGTTTTTCCAGGCATGTTTTCCAAACGAGCATCAGCGAACCTCACCCCCCTCACCAGAAAAATACAAAACGGAAATGAGTCCGCAAGTGTATACCCCTTGAACAGACTTATCCAACAGAATCCTCCCATCCCCAAAGAAAAGAAACCAATGCAAACTTGTGACCTATGCTCTCTCATTGACAAGCAGGAAAACATGAAAGTAAAATGCCTGCAATTCCAGGGAATAGCACAGAACGCCAATGAAACGCACATACCAGCCCAGTAATATCAAACGAAAACGCCGTCATGGATTTCGCGTGCGCATGCGCACCAAAGCCGGGCGGCAGATATTGAAGTCGCGCAGAGCCAAGGGCAGGAAGCGCTTGTCCGCTTGAATCCGTGTCACCTGAACCTCGCCGTTTCCAGCGAAAACACAGGCTGAACAGCACCGCGGATTACAACAACGTTTTTAAATCATCCTGCCGCTCCAGGGATTCGCAGTTTATTATTATTGCGCGCAGAAACGGCAAGCCGTACCCGCGTCTGGGGCTGGCAATTTCCAAGAAGGCAGTGAAAACGGCTGTATCCAGAAACAAGGTTAAACGCACCATACGGGAAAGTTTCCGCAACCACGCAGAGATATTGTCAGGACTTGACATCGTGGTCTTGGCGCAAAAACAGATAAAATCAGATGTAAGCAGGTTTATGAGCCACTCTCTCAGAACCCATTGGCAAAGGATTCTGCAATGCGAACAATAATTGCCAAAACCATCCGCAGTTACCAACGGTTTATCAGCCCTGTGCTGGGCGCGAATTGCCGATTTTATCCGTCTTGTTCCAGCTACGCCTGTGAAGCCATAGAAAAACACGGAGTGCTGCGCGGCGGGTGGCTCAGCGCCAGGCGCCTCTGCCGCTGTCATCCATTTCACCCAGGCGGCATTGACCCGGTTCCTTAACCCGCATATCTCATCTTGTTATCTATGGATACCGTACGATTTATTCTCGTCCTGGCACTGGCGCTGGTATGCATCATGCTGTGGGAAGCATGGCAGCAGGACTACGGCTCGGTTCCTGCCGGACCCGGTAACGGGGATGCGCTGGTGGCGGATGAAGATCCGGGTATTCCGCAGCTTGGACCGGATGATACGACAACGCCGGCTTTCCCCCGGGATGAAGGATCGCAAAAGACGGACAGCTCTGTGGTCACTGTAGAGACGGACGTCTTGCATTTGAAAATCGACCAGGGCGGAACCATCGTGTTTGCCGAGTTGCCGGATTACCCGGTCTCTCTGGATAAAAAAGACCAGCCCTTTATCCTGCTGGATAGCTCTGCCGACTTATATCACGTTATACAAAGCGGCATTGTGGGGGAGACGGCGCCGACCCACAAGGACACATTCTCATCAACACGGGCTTCCTACACCCTTAACGAAGATGAGGAAGTCCTGGAAGTACCTCTTACCTGGATAACGCAAGATGGCGTAACGGTATCGAAGGTATTCGTTTTTGAACGCGGCTCATACCGGATTTACCTCAAACACATTATAGAAAACAGGTCGGACACGGCCTGGGAAGGCCGGCAATATACTCAGATAAAACGGGATGACCCGTCCAGGGAAGGCCGGAGACTCATCTACACGTATACCGGTGCGGTGCTTTCCAGCCCTGATAACCGTTATGAGAAGATCAGCTTCGGCGATATGGAAGATGGGGAGACTGACATGAATATCAGCAATGGTTGGGCGGCCATGATACAGCATTATTTTTTAACAGCCATTCTCCCCGCTGATAAACAGGCTGCCTATCGCTATTACACACGCGCTTCTTCTCACCGGCATTATTCCATCGGCAGCGTCTCTCCGGCCCTGCAACTGGCTCCGGGAGAACAGGGTGAACTGGCCGGCCACCTGTATGTCGGCCCAAAGCAGCAATCCGTGCTGGAACAACTGGCGGAAGGTCTGGAACTGACCGTCGACTACGGTGTCCTCTGGTTTCTGGCCAAACCGCTGTTCTGGTGTCTGGAACGACTGCACGGATTGACCGGCAACTGGGGCTGGTCCATCATCCTGGTAACAGTCCTGTTGAAGATCCTGTTTTATCACCTGTCTGCCGTCGGCTATCGGTCCATGGCGAATATGCGCCGGGTGCAACCTCGCATCGTGGCAATCCGCGATCGCTACAAAGACGATCGCACCCGCTTGAA
>JAAXHV010000755.1 GCA_012270695.1 Gammaproteobacteria bacterium
GTCACACCGAAGCGGTCTATCAGCTCGTCGATTTCATCGATATGAGCCGCCATCATAGGCGCCAGGTGAAAGGCATAATCCACGTGGAAGCGCCCCTCGGACTGGGTTAACACCTGCGGAAAAAATTCACGATAGGGGCCGCTTTTATTCAGGTAATACCTGCCGGTGCGCATATAATTGAGGCTGGATGTCACCCCGCCCATAGCCGCCGCCCGGCTTTCACTGACCGCATCCTCAGGCAGGGGCGAGTATATGCCTGTATGCATGTGGGCATCAATGACGCCCGGGAATGCCAGGCGTTGTCTGCCGTCCACCACCTCACGCGCCACTGCCGGGTCGATATTCGGGGCGATCATATTGAATTGACCGGCAGATATGGCTATATCGGCTGTCTCAACCGAATTTTCACCCGGTCTTACCACTCTTACGTCCTTAATCAATAAATCAATTGTCATGACGCTGTTTGTGCATCCTCGCCAAGGTTCTAATGATATACTTTTATAACATATTCTGAGAACCGATGTTCAACTGATACGAAAATGGGGACGGATTTAAATCCGCCTCCGTATCCAGTAAATGCCGCAGACATTATTTGAAAAAATCTGGCAGGATCACTTGATCGTTGACCTGGGGGACGGTTCCTTTCTACTCCACATCGATCGCGTCTTCCTGCACGAGCGCACCGGCAGCATCGCATTAAGCGATATGAGGGCGAAACGTCAACGGGTAAGAAATCCCGACCAGGTATTTTGTACCATGGATCACATTATAGATACGTTTCCTGGCCGGGGCGATGAGACCAGCATGCCTGGTGGGCGGCAGTTTGTTATCCGCACGCGGCAGGAAACCCAACGGGCCGGTATCACCCTGTTTGACGTCAATGACTCCCGACAAGGCATCTCCCACGTCATATCAGCCGAACTGGGGATTGCCCTGCCCGGATTAACCGTCGTCTGCCCGGATAGTCATACCTGTACCCTGGGCGCGCTGGGGGCATTAGCCTGGGGTATCGGTTCCAGCGACTGCAAGCACGCCCTGGCGACTGAAACCCTGAGAGTGGTCAAACCAGCACAAATGGGGGTGTACCTGGAGGGAAACCTGGCTCCCGGCGTGACTGCAAAAGACGTAATTTTACACTTGATAGGAAAATATTCCGCCAGTGGCGGGAGTGGTTACGCAGTCGAGTTCCGTGGTCCGGGTATCAG
>JAAXHV010000756.1 GCA_012270695.1 Gammaproteobacteria bacterium
GGCGCTGATGAGCCTTACGTCACCACCGCCAGCCTGAAGTTCGACAGTGTAGAGGCGTTTCAACAGGCGCTTGACGCGGACGCTGCCGAGATAATGGGAGACATCCCCAATTTCACCAACATCGACCCTGTCGTTCAGATTGAAGAACAATTGATGTAACCCGTCACTCTGGCTGTCCGGGGACGGATTCCAAATCCGTCCCCGGTGCGGGTTCTCAGGCCAGCAGCCATTCAGCGCCCTGGCGTTTACTGAAACCATCCTCCTCCAGTTTGATCAGGCCTGCCAGCAAGGAACGGGATGCGATCGGGTAGATGCTTGCAGCTACGTCGGCGTAAACATCGGGCAGTAATTGATCAATGCTGCGGGGTACGTCAGTGAGCGCAGACTTGACCGCGTCTTCCCGTGTCTGCCTGTGTTTCAGAAAGCGCCGGATCAGGCTGTGCCCGTCACGCTGGGGCGGCCCATGGGCCGGGAACAGGGTCCTGATGGGAATACTGAGCAACCTGTTCAGGCTGCGCAGGTAGGTATGCATGTGGCCTTCCGGCGGGTCGATAAGTATTGTTGAGACGGTAGACAGCATATCACCCACCAGCGCGGCATGGTAACGGCTGTCGATATAACACAGGTGATCGACCGCGTGACCTGGCGTGTGCATCACTTTGAGATGCCAGTCGCCGCTACCGTCGGGTGCTGTGCCCAATTCCAGGCGGTCGCCGTCTATTAACGGCTCTCCTTTTATATATCCGGCGCCAATCCTGCGGTATGTCTCCCCGTGGGCGCGGACCGGCAGGTGGTAACGCCGGCTGACGGCATCGACCGCGCCGACGTGATCAACGTGGTGGTGCGTCAACAGGATGGCCGCAAACGTTTTACCCTCGCCAATCATCTCGTCCATCTTGTTGAACAACCGTTGTTGTTCCACCTCGTCCGGAGTCGCGGGATCGATAATATACAGTTTGTCCGTACCTGCAATCAGCGTATTGGTGGTGGTTGCCGGCGGCAGCGTCGGGGTTGATAACGGCGCCACGAACACACCCGGAGAGAAATAAACCGTGTGCAAGCCGCCCCGCGCCAGGCGTTCCGTCTCCAGCCTGGC
>JAAXHV010000757.1 GCA_012270695.1 Gammaproteobacteria bacterium
TATCAACGTGTTCATGTTTGCAGCTCCAGGCTACCGTCGGATGATCCACTACCTATGTTGATTTTGCCATGCACAAGAAATTCGAAAAAGACAGGGTAACAATTTTTAATTCCAGCAGAAGACGATTTATTGAAAAAGCAGGAGGACTGGTCACCGGCAGCTTGATCCTGCCTTCCCTGTCCTCGGCAGCAACATTTATCAGGAATAACCCCGCGAAAACAGTTGCGGCTCTGAAAAGCCGGGTTGCCGGAACGGTTGTGGAGCGAGGCAGCCCCACTTATGAACCCTGGCGCCAGAGTATGATCTGGCAATATCGCAAGTTTCAGCGTTATCCGGATGTGATTGTTCAAGCTGAAACTGAAGCAGATGTCGTTGAGGCAGTTAACTTTGCCCGTAACAATCATCTCAAAATTACCACCCGCAGTGGAGGTCACAGTTGGAGTGGTTGTTATTTGCGCAATGGCGGAGTGCTTGTAGATGTATCGCGCATGCAGAAGGTCGAAGTGGATACCCGAACGGGCATTGCCGTGGTTGAAGCGGGTGTGATTGGCAGGGGACTGAGCGAGTACCTTCGCCCGTATGGACTGGCGTTCCCCACAGCCCACTGCGGAATGGTTCCTCTCAGTGGTTTTTTGCTTGGTGGCGGCCTTGGCCTGAATTCAGCCGCCTGGGGGGGCATGAGTGTGTTCAATATTGTGGGACTTGATGTTGTCACGGCAGAAGGCGAATTGTTGCATGTCAACGAGAACCGCAACACCGACCTGTTCTGGGCCGCACGCGGGGCCGGGCCGGGATTGTTTTTTACCGTAACGCGTTTTTATCTCAGGTGCCATCCTTTGCCCCGGGCAATCTCCACGGATTATTACACGTTTCACTATTCGGATATGCTGCAGGTTGTGGAAATGATGGAAGAACTGGGGCCATCCCTGGATCCCAACCTGGAAGTATTGACCGTCGTTGTCCCGACTCCACCTGACCTCGCCGCACAGTGCAAGGGCAGCCA
>JAAXHV010000758.1 GCA_012270695.1 Gammaproteobacteria bacterium
CGAGCCGCTCGCCCAGGCCGTCCAGGATGTCCCACCCCGCGACCACGGGATAGGAGCCGCCGGAGTGGTGAACCGTAGCGGCCAGGTTGGGGTCGGTCATAGCTATTCTCCATAGTTATCTGGGTGATTCGTCTATTGTCAGATGAGGTATTCGCCCCATTTCATTACTGCCGGGGCCAGGCATTGTTCTGTCCACTCTTTGAAGCGAGGGAAAATTGACTCGGCATCATTTTCCCATGTAAAGGTGAATGGGTACACCGTACAGTCTTCGAAAATGTGCTCCGCCCTGTTTTCCAGGTCATCAGAGCGGGACTCTTGATGATACTCGATACGGGCGAAGGCAGTGGCGGCCATGATGCCAGTCAATTGCCGTCCAGTGGAATGCAGCGAGATTACGAAGACCATCCGGGGATATTTGGGAAGCCCGCGCGGAGTGAACAATACCCGCACAAAGTATCTGGCTTCTGTACGATTGACCCAATGACGGAAGTTGTTTGCGGTCTGAATGACCTCTCGCGCATACCAATGCTCCTTGTCTCCGGGGCCGCCGTGGTCAATGGAGTATTCAACTGTCATCCCGGCGCCGTTCAGTCGCGCGCTGATTTGTTCCGCCCTGTCCGACAGCATGGGAATGGCTTTGTTCCGCAACGCTTCCGCCACACCGCTCACGGAGCGCAGTTGCAGTTCTCTTGTTGCTTGTTGCCGGCTAATTCGCCCGACGATGTGGTCAAGTACCTGATCAACCTGCCGGGGCTGAGCAGGTTCCGATTCTCCAACTGCTTCCAGGATTGATTGCTTTTGAAGGTATAGCAGCAATTCAACGAAACTATGCAAGTCTCCCTGGTCAGCTCTTTCCAGAGATTCAATATAGCGCTCTCTATCGTCCCTCTTGATTACCACAGGAAGATAATCTTCTCTAATTAAATGCCAGGTCAGCAACGTGCGGGCAACGCGCCCGTTGCCGTCCTGAAAGGGGTGGATTTGAGTAAAACGATGATGAAACCAGGCCCCTATCAGGATAGGATGGAATCCTTCAACACGACATTGTTCGTACCAATGGAGAAGGTTGTCCAGTTCGCTGTCAACTTGCTCAGGAGGGCAATACTCGTGAACCGCTCCGTCCGGTCTGGTAGGGTTGTTGGGGAATTTCTTGAATTGTCCGTGTTCCAGACGCGCATCGAACCAGGCGCCAAACTGGTTGAGGGCCCGGAAATGAGACTGGTGCCTAGTCATAGTGGAGTGTATTTGCCTGATAGCGCTTCGGGAAACGGGGCGATTCTCCCGAATTTCCAAATGGACCCCCTCGGCGGCGTCCTGATGGTCTCGCAGCATTTGCGCGAGTTCATGAGGTTCCGTGTTGGTTGATCCCTGCTCAATCAGTTCGGCGGATATACCTCTCAAAACCAGCGTCTCAGTTACGCCTCGATCCAGCGTATACAATCCTTCGATGATTCCGGTCTCAATGGCCCATCTCCGGGCAAGGCGGTCAAGGAAAGCGGTGTAAGCATCAGGGTTGTCTTGCTCCCGCTCTCTTTTGACGCTCAACCATTGTTGCTGGAGGGAGTCGATTTCATCGAAATCGTAGATAAAATTTGCGTCGGGCGGCGTTATGGGTTCCCACTTATGTCCGTTCATTTTTTAGCAGCTCCACAATCTCCGCCGCCAC
>JAAXHV010000759.1 GCA_012270695.1 Gammaproteobacteria bacterium
CCGGCCTGGAGAGATGGCGCCGCGCCGGTCGGCAGACTCATCTGAGCAACTACCCGATGGAACAGGTGAGGCGCGTGGACAGGCCCACAACGCTGATCCTGGATGATGAAGTCCCGCGTGTGCCGAAGCGGGCCGGTTTCTTCGAGAGGGCAATCCATGGTGACTTGGATAAGAAAGCCCAGGTGGAGCGCCAGCGTTTTTCCTTCAAGCATCCGTTTGCCGCAGCCATGCTGAAGCAGATCCGCGGCATGGTGCCGCACCAGGACGGACTTGTGGCAACGACGCAGGCAAGTGACACAAATGATCCCGAGGCCAATACCAAGGCGCTCAAATCATTGTCGTACGCCCTGGGGTCGGAGGTTACCGGGATCTGTGAGATCCCGGACTATGCCTGGTACTCTCACAAGGAAGATGGTTCAGAGATCAAGCCGTACCATAAATACGCCGTCGTCTGCTTGATCGACCAGGGTTATGACACCATGGAAGGGGCCTCCGGTGACGATTTCATTTCCGGGGCGCAATCCATGCGCGCCTACATGCGCGGGGCATTGATTGCCGGCATCATGGCTGAACACATTCGCTCGCTCGGTTATCCCGCCCGGCCGCAAACCAACGCCGACTCCCACGTCCTGCACATCCCCCTGGTCATGTGGGCGGGACTGGGAGAACTCAGCCGTATCGGCGAGCTGGTGCTCAACCCGTTTATCGGCCCGCGTTTCAAGACCGTCGTCATGACTACCGATCTGCCCCTTATTCCCGACAAACCCGTTGACTTCGGCTTGCAGTATTTTTGCTCCAACTGCTTGAAGTGCGCGCGGGAATGCCCTTGCGATGCCATTCCCTTCGGCGACAAGGTGATGTTTAACGGTTATGAGATGTGGAAGCCGGACGTGGAACGCTGTACCCGTTATCGCCTGACCAATCAACGGGGGCTGGCCTGCGGTCGTTGCATGAAGACCTGCCCATTGAACAAGGTCATCAGTTGGGACGGCCCTATCGCCACTCAAATAGCCAGTTGGTGTGGCGTAAACGCATTCTGGTTGAAGCCCCTGCTGGTGCCGATAGCGGTAAAACTGGATGATATGCTCGGCCACGGTGTGCGCAATCTGGTAAAGAAGTGGTGGCTGGACCTGGAGATAGTCGATGGCGTTTGCGTCCACCCGCGCAAAGGCGTGAATCAGCGGGACCTGGACGTGAAGCGCAAGATCAACGTACAGAAACACAAAGTCGCCTATTACCATGC
>JAAXHV010000760.1 GCA_012270695.1 Gammaproteobacteria bacterium
CCTGTCCGGGTTTCGATAATTTTCCAGGCGCAAACCTGCCTCCTCCAGCACACGGTGCGCCTTGTTATCCTGGCCGGCGCGTAACAGCAAATCCATGCGCTGAAATAACAGCAGGTTAGTCAGGTGTAACAACTTCTGTGACCGGGCATGGGAAAGAGAGCGATCCAGTATTGCCTCAGCGGCATCAATGCCGTGTTTCTCAAATTCCACGTTGCTTACGGTGGTATAGCCCGCCGCGTAAATATCAAACCAGGCTTCCCTCTCTTCCAGTTGCCTCGGTATGGAAGCCGTGATGGCAGACAAGCCTTGTAACTGATTCAGCTCGTAACTCAACTCTGCCATCAATACTTTTACGACCAGCTTCATGCTCCTGTCATCGTTAAAATGCTGTCTGGTTAACCGCAACCCGGCCTGGTAGTATCCCCTGGCCTGTCTGCTATTGCCTTCCGCGAAGGAAATATCCCCCAAGTGGAAATTGATATAGACCTCACCGTAGAGGGAGCCAAGCAGCCGGTAATCGTTTACTGCCGCTTCGGCATAGTGCCGGGCTTCGCGGAGCATCCCTCTTTGTGCATAAGCGAAACAGAGTAAATTAAAATGATAGCCCCGGCTTGCATGGTCATCCCGCTCAATCCTTGAAATATTTTGAGTGAGTTGGGAACAAAATTTCTCGGACAGCATTTTTCCCTCGTAACATGCCAATAGCGATTCCACCAGCATAAGCTCGTGAGCGATGCGTTCTTGCTCTGCTCCGCTCAGCCCGTTTTTTACACAAAGGTAACGCTTCAGTACCGTGTCGTAGCGATTGCGGGCCTGGTAGACTTGGCCATCTTTGATATCCAGGATACAGCGGATGGAGGCCATGCGGGGCGAGGCGGAAATGGTCTCGTCATCCAACAAACTCAGCGCGGTTCTCAAGCGAGTCAATCCTTCCCTCAGCCAGAGGATAACACCACCTTCCTGTTCAATAACCTCTACTGCCCGCTGCGGTTCCCCCGCGTGAACTGCGTGCCTGACTGCCCTGACGAGATCCCCTTTTCCGGCGAACCAGTCAGCAGCGCG
>JAAXHV010000761.1 GCA_012270695.1 Gammaproteobacteria bacterium
TCTTTCCAGGTACAACCCGCCTCAACCGTGACATACATATCTTCACTATTGCACTCGACTATCCTGTTGAGTTTGCGCATATCCAGCAGGATGCAACCGGTTTCTGCGGGCACATAGCCGCTGGTGTAGGACATGCCGCCGCCGCGAACCACCACTGCATGGCCCTGTTTTGTAGCGGCGGCAGTGACATCAGCCACCTGCTGTGCCGACCCGGGCTGCACCACCGCCAATGCAGTCACGGCTTTGGTATAAATATCCTGGGAATAAAAGGAACAACTTTGTTCATCGGTCAGGACCGACTCTGCGCCCACTATTGCGGCGACGTCGCCAATCACCGTGGATGTATTTGCTGCGGTATTTTTCAAAGGACAATCAGGCGCGATTAAGTTGTATTTAACTTATAACATTATATCATTACAGAATAAAGGAACCTTTGCTTAAATCAGATGGTTCCTGAACCGTAATCCGGAAAAACACAGGTTGGATACATGGTGAATAACACACGGGTTTTATTGAAACAAAGAGCCGAGGGCATTCCCAGGGAACAGGATTTCGAATTGGTGAGCGCGGCTATGGACGTCCCGGCCGCCGGTGAGTTGCTCTGCGAAACATTGTACCTGTCATTGGACCCTTACCTGCGCGGCAAGATCAGCGGCCGGCATATATCCGGCGCCATCAACGAAGGCGAGCTCATGGCCGGAGAAGCCCTCAGCAGGATTATCGAGTCGAAATCGGAGCAATTCAGGCAAGGCGACATCATCGCTGCTCACAGCGGCTGGCAAAGCCACCCCGTTATCCGCGCAGAAGCAGCAAGAACAGTCAACCCGGATTCAGGTCCGTTATCCACCCTGCTGGGTATTCTCGGCATGCCCGGTCTGACCGCCTATGCGGGGATGATGCGCCTGGCCGAATTGAAGCGGGGCGACACGGTGGTTGTCTCAGCCGCGTCAGGGCCGGTCGGGTCCATGGTCGGTCAGATTGCCGGGCGCTACGGTTGTCGTGTTGTCGGTATCGCCGGGTCCGCTGAAAAATGTTCCTGGACGGTGGAACAAGCCGGCTTTGATCATTGCATCAATTACAAGTCGGAAATCCTCAGGGACAGCTTAAAGCGCGCCTGTCCCGATGGCATTGACGTCTATTTCGATAATGTGGGCGGAGACATGCTGCAGGCCAACATGGAGCAGTTGGCGACAGGCGCGAGGGTCATCCTGTGCGGGCTGATTGCGCAATATAATACGAACGAAATGCCCCCCGGACCCAATCCTGCTTTCATTATCAAAGCCAGGGCCACCGTGCGCGGTCTAGTCGTCTATGACCATGAAGACCTGCGCCCTGAGTTTGAACAACGGGTCAGTCAGTGGCTGAAACAAGGAGAGATACGTTACAAGGAAGACTG
>JAAXHV010000762.1 GCA_012270695.1 Gammaproteobacteria bacterium
TGGGTACCCGTTCAAAGATTTTATGGGATGCGGGAATCGCGCTGTTCAGCCGTGTATTTAACATAATCTGGCAAATGGCAGGGAGTATGATATAAGTTTGACATTTGACATTGAATGTCAAGAAATAACTTAACTCATTGATTTATATATAAATGTTATGAAACCATGTTTGGCCCTGTAAATGTCAAATGTCAAACCGTCTCACCCTTTGGCATACGCACTGGCATTTAACAGTCGGTATTCCTTCGCAGGTTTGCCGGGCTGTCCGGTTCCTTCCCTGGCCTGTACCTTTTGGGACTGCTCCATTCTGTTCAAACGATACATAATTGTGGTTCTCGGTCGGCCTGTAGCTGCGACAATATCTGATAACTTTGTCCAATCTTTGGCGCTCAGGCAGTCCAGTATTTCGGACTCAATTTCGTTACTCGTTGGCTGGCCGCGCGCCCTGTCCATGACGGCTTTGGCAGCGCCGCTTGTGGGTTGGAACTCGGTCACACAGCGCGCATGAACGGACAGGCCGTCCATATGTTTGGTTTTACAGTCGGTCAGGATAATGTACTCGTCAGGCGGTCTGTTCTCGTCCGGCCAGTCTGCATTGCCGCCCGCGTTCAGCATCACCCGGCAAGGCTCGCCCGTGTCCGGGTTTTCGCCATTCTCAATTACCCAGTTGCCGCGCGCGGTGGCCTGTTGCTGTACACTGCCCGCCGTCATATCGCTGAGATTGTCGGTCATGGTCTTTTTTGCCTTACCGTATTTGGCCGCGTGCGACACCACAAGAACCGCCGCTTTTTCGTCATCACTGTTTTTTGTCCGCTCGGCCAGACGGTTCAACGCGCCGAACACCTCTCTGGCCTCGTCCGCGTTGTTGATGTTTTTTGCAACGCACGCCAACGGGTCAATCGCGATCAGGTCGAAGTATTCCCTGTAAGATTCGATTGCCAGTCCCAGGGCACGCACCAGCTCGGCGCCGTTGCCCAGGGGTTGGTCTGGGGTCGGGATCATGAACCGGATATTTTCCATGTCAGCATCCGCCGCTTTCAGTCGCGGCAAAATCTCGTTGCCGATGTTGCCTTCAAGGTGGAACATTAAAATCCGCTTTGCCTGCTTGTTTACGGAACCGCCCAGGAGAGTGCTTCCCTGCCTGGACAGCAGCGCAACCAGTGACGCCAACACGATTGATTTTCCGGCCTTCGGCGCCGCTGATCAGGGTTGTAACACCTCGTTCTATCATGCCGGGGATTAACCATCTGCGCGGCTTTTCGTGAAACGATGTGCCGCTGTAGATATGCAGCGCGGCCAGTTGTTCAGCATCGGCCGATGCGACAAACCGATCACCAATAATGCCGTTGTCGGCGTT
>JAAXHV010000003.1 GCA_012270695.1 Gammaproteobacteria bacterium
CCGTTAAAACGCTTCGAAGGCGATGCGAGACTTTATCTGGGCTTGATACATTATGATGACGAGGACGGCGACCTGCAACGCATGGAGGTGGCGCAGAACTTTATAACAGATTTCGGAGTCGGCACGGAATGCGGCTGGGGCCGCACCGACCCGAAACGCGTCCCCGGTCTGCTTGCCAGCCACAGGAAAGCGGCTGAGGCCTTGAAACACTTACCCGAAGCTGTATCTACATGATACGAGAGAGAGCAGGTTAGTCCGCGTGTACAATACCCGCGGCGATACCGAGTTCCGGGGCAACGGTATAGAAATCCAGGACAGGTAAATTGCCGCCGGCAGCCTTGTGCGCACAGGCAGCGGCGATCCAGGTATGCAGTTCCATGGAACCGATGCCGCCTTGCTCAACCAGTTCATGCTGATCCCAATCGTCGTATTCTTCCAGCCTGTCCTGCGTGAACAGCTCCAGGAAACGCCGGTCCGATGCCGGATTCAAACGCATATCCCTGGCAGTGCGTTCACCGCGCGCGATCATTTCTGCGCCTTCATGGTGCATCACCTCCAGTCGCTCCAGCCATTGAGCAGGCGTCAGGGATCCGGGATCATCACCACCCGATAATTTCCACGCTTCAACCTCCTCTTCACCCATGCCGTGTTCCGGATAATATCGGGTAGGGTGGTGTGACATGCCGCCCGACCCAAGAAATAACACCCTCTTGTTCAATGTAAGAGCATACCTTCCAATTGCCTCTCCCAGCATACGGGTACGTCTGAAAGGCACAAACGGTGTCGTAATACAGTTGATAAAGACAGGGATGAGCGGACGTGACGTCAGGCTACCCAACATGATACTGATAGTTTGGGAAAAAGCATGATCGATGGTCATCTTGTAGGACACCGCGCTATCGATATCGCTATTACGCAGGTATTCGACGCAGGCGACAGCTATTTTCCCCGGCACGTTCACCGGGCCGGCAAACCCGCCTATATCGCCGGCTGCCTCGGCGCTCAAGCCCACGCAAAAAGCCGGCATGGTCTTGAGGAAAAAACCATTGAAGTGATCCGAACCAAAGGCAAACACCAGTTCGGGATCAAATTCCGATACGGCTTGCGCCCTCTCGGCAAACGCGCGTTGCAACCCTTGCCAGTCTTCCGGCTCCCTGGCATAACAATACAGCAGCGGCGAATGTGATGCACAAACCAGTGAGGTCATCATGACAGTTTATCCTGATAAAGCAGCCGATATAACAACGGATACAAGGATAAAGAAACGATGAAGGCAAGCCAACCATGCCGTTCGCCGTCGGGCACATGTTCAAGCGCGTGATCTTCAATGATGTCCTGGATTGACTGTGTGTCGCTCATGGCTGAGCATTCCCGGTTGTTATATTTTTTCAGTAGCGCATAATAAAACAAAAATCAGACAGGATAATCATGAGTAAGGCGATATTTGTCAATGTGTGTGGCGGACCTGAGGTCCTGTCATACCAGGATCACCAGGTCGGTGCACCCGGTCCGGGCGCAGTGTTGGTGCGCAACACGGCCATCGGCGTCAATTACATCGATACCTATTACCGGTCCGGATTATATCCGGCCGCATTACCGCTGATACCCGGCGACCAGGCCGCGGGCGTTGTCGAGGCTGTCGGCGCCGGTGTCAATGAATTCAAACCCGGTGATAGGGTGGCGTATGCCTCGAAACCCTTGGGCGCCTACACGGAAGAGCGCTTGATTGATGCAGAGCTGCTCGTGCCTTTGCCGGAGGAGATTTCCAACGAGGTGGCGGGGGCCACGTTGACCCGAGGATTGACCGCGGAATACCTGACGCACCGGCTGTACGATTTGAAAGCAGGGGAGACGGTACTGGTCCATGCCGCGGCCGGGGGCGCGGGGAGGATTCTATGCCAATGGGCAAGTAAGATCGGCGCAACAGTGATCGGCACGGTCGGGTCCGAAGGGAAGATAGCCATCGCCCGGGAAAACGGTTGTTCACAGGTGCTCCTGCATCAACAGGATTTTGTCCAACAGGTAAGAGACCTGACGGCAGGGCAGGGGGTCGATATCGCTTATGACTCCATAGGGAAGTCCACTTTCATGAAATCGTTAGACTGCATCAGGCCCAGGGGCATGATGGTCAGCTTCGGCAATGCTTCAGGGAAACCGGATCCCCTGGATGTCCTGGAACTGGCAAAGCGCGGCTGCCTGTTCCTGACCCGGCCGACGCTGTATGGATATACCAGGGACAGGTCTGAATTGCTCCTGTCCGCCCGGCGCTATTTCACGGCCATAACGAGTGGTTTGCTGAACGTTGAAACAGGCGTGCCTTTTTCATTGGAAGATGCCGCAGGGGCGCACCGGCACTTGGAAGACAGGACCCGTACCGGTTCTCCGATACTGATCCCCTGATAAACCCGAGCGTTGCCAAACTCTGATTCTGCTGGCAAGCAGCAGGAGTCCTTGTCAAACCAAAACAGATAAGGGATAGACAAGTATTGCTATATCATGATAAACCTAGTATGATTTTATGTAACTGTAATTCATACGAGAAAAACATGCGTATCTCCGAACGAGGACAAATTACCATCCCCAAGCAGATGAGAGACCGTTTTGGCATGGGTTACAACGTCGAGGTCGAGATTACTCCGACCGACGATGGCCTGCTCATTCGGAAACGAACAGCTTCGAAGCACCCGGTAGAACGGGTATATGCTATCCTGGGTTGCGCAGGGAGCACTGACGATTACATTGAAGATATCCGTGGAAGGTGATCAGCGCCGTTGACACGAGCGTCCTGCTGGATGTGTTTCTCCCGGACGAGCGTCACGGTCCCAAGTCTAAAGAATGGCTTCGTGATGCTTACGATCGTGGCGCAATTCTCGTCTGCGATGTTGTCTACGCTGAATTGGTACCGGCTTTCAATAATCGCAGCAAGCTTGACAAAGCATTGCGAGAGCTCAACGTGACCATCTCTCCAATCGATACTGCCATCGCTTATGAAGCTGGATCACGCTGGTTACGATACCGCCAGGCCGGCGGGCCGAGGAAGCGGATCATTTCCGATTTCCTGATCGGCGCCCATGCCACTGCTCTGGCTGATACTTTTCTTACCCGAGACCGTGGTTTCTATGCGACTTACTTTCCGGAGTTGAAAGGCTTCTGATATGATTTGATCCATGCGCTTTTATGCCGATCTTCATATCCATTCCAAATATTCCCGCGCTACCAGTAAGGATTGTGACCTGGAGCACTTAAGCTTCTGGGGGCGTAAAAAAGGCATTACCGTTATCGGCACGGGTGACTTCACCCACCCGGCCTGGTTCAGCGAAATAAAGGAAAAACTGGTTCCCGCGGAACCGGGCCTGTTCCGCTTGCGCAATGATATTGAAAAAGAAGTGACGGAGAAATTGCCGGGAAGTTGTCATGGTACAACCCGTTTCATGCTGTCGGTCGAGATATCCACCATCTACAAAAAAGGTGAGAAGACGCGTAAAATCCATCACCTCATCTATGCCCCGACTATAAAACAAGCGGAGTTTATCAACCAGAAACTCGACCGCATCGGCAATATCAAGTCCGACGGACGTCCCATCCTTGGACTGGATTCCCGCCATTTATTGGAGATTGTGCTGGAGGCCGGCGAGGGTTGTTACCTGGTGCCGGCCCATATCTGGACTCCCTGGTTCGCCGTCCTGGGATCAAAGTCCGGGTTTGATTCCATCGGCGAGTGTTACGGCGACCTGGCAGAGCATATCTTCGCCGTGGAGACCGGCCTCTCGTCCGACCCGGAGATGAATTGGCTGATCTCCGGCCTGGATCGTTATCGCCTGGTCTCCAACTCGGACGCGCATTCCCCGGCCAAACTGGGACGGGAGGCTTGTATATTCAACACCGACCTGGACTATTTTGCCATGCGCCGCGCCCTGCAGACGGGTGAGGGTTACGGCGGCACCGCAGAATTCTTCCCGGAAGAAGGCAAGTATCACCTGGATGGACATCGCAAGTGCAATATCCGCCTGTCACCGGAAGAGAGCCGTAAACTCGATGGCATCTGTCCCGTGTGTAACAAGCCGCTGACCCTGGGCGTGATGCATCGTGTCCAGGAGTTGTCTGATCGAACAGTAGAGGAAAAGCCGGAAACTACCGACCCCTTTGTCAGCCTGGTTCCCCTACCGGAGGTAATCGCCGAAACGGAAGGCGTCGGTCCGAACAGCAAACGAGTAGCAAACGAATACGAACAACTGCTGCACAAACTGGGGGCAGAATTAGGGATACTGAACGACATCCCCCTGGAAGAGCTGCAAAGCCTTTCCAACTCCTCTCTGATCCCCGAGGCCATCGCGCGTATGCGCAAAGGAGACGTGATCCGCGAAGCCGGTTACGATGGCGAATACGGCAGGATCAAGCTGTTCCATGAAGACGAACTGAAGCAAACCACCACTATCAGCCTGTTCGATGCCGTGCAGGATGTAACGACAACACGGGATAATCAAAGATCCGGTTCACCGGGAAAACCGCCACCGGTTGCCGTGCAGACGGTGTCATCCCGGACTGATAAACCCGTAGTTGACATACCTGTGGATACCGGACTGTTAGACCCCGATCAGCAGCGGGCCCTGGCGATAACGCGCGGGCCGTTATTGCTCATTGCCGGCCCGGGCTCCGGTAAAACCCGGGTACTGACTCATCGAATTGCCTGCCTGGTTGAAAACGGCGCCGCTGCACCTGAGCAATGCCTGACGGTTACCTTCAGCCGACGCGCGGCAGGGGAGATGCGGGAACGACTGCGCTCATTACTGCCTGTGCAATACTCACGGATTCCAATCCTGACCTTCCATGCACTGGCTTACCGGATATTACGC
>JAAXHV010000004.1 GCA_012270695.1 Gammaproteobacteria bacterium
CTCATACCGAGGCCGTGGATCAGTATTAACGGCTCACCCTCGCCTTCCTGCTGTACGAACAGTTTCGCCTCGCCTGTATCGACGATCATGTTCGTTAGTACTAGAGTCACATACGCTAGACGCGCATGTCCACGGGCACGACCTTGCCCTCATCCACAATCAACTCGTCGTCAAGCATAAGGGTACACAGTTGCATGGGCAGATCGAGGTGGCAGGGTGTATCGTTGTCACCCCCAAACTCTGTATTCGGCCCCATGGAAAACAACACGTTGCCATAACAGGCGCGCCCGTCCATGCCAATCCCCGGGAGATCAACGTCCCACTTGCAGGCGGCGTTAAGACCCCAGCCGATATGCGAGATGGCATAGGCACGCGGATCCTGGTATTCATCGATAAAATTCTTAAGCATGTCCGCATCCGATCCACCGTTGATTTCGATGACAGCACCGTCTCGAATCACAAACTCGGTCGGCGACGTGACAAAGCGCTTGAGCGGAAAAATGATATCGTCCACATCCATTACCACGCGACCATTGACACCTTTATCTGCAGCTACGGTGGCAAGAAATCCCCCCGGCCAGTGATCCCAGCGCCCGGGCGAGCAGGTATAACCGTATTCAGTAAGTATCGATTGGCCGTCAAGATTATAAGTCACATCGGTGCCCGCTGCATTGGTAAAACGCAGGCACTTGGCGCCTCTGAGTCGGCGTTCGCCCGCTTCCACCCGTTTGCGCAATTCCGGTGTTGGAAACAGCCGCTGCAGGATTTCCGGAGGTTCCACGACCAGCAGCACACGCGTGCCCGCCTCCTGCATGGCAATCTGCTCATGGGAGAACAGCAGCAGCATGTGGTCTACCACCATATCCGCCTCACAGCATTGCTGCAGCACCGCGGGATAACTGCTGAGCGGATTCTTGCCGACGTTCGCAATACGCTCACTCGCGTCCATGGCCTGTTCAACTTGCAGATTGGCATCTATGACGTGAGCGCCGAGCTCGGAAGCTGCGCTGAGGGAGTATTCGGCATAGTCGCGTAACAGATCCCCCTCGGACAACACGGCGATAGTTTGCCCCGGACCGACCTCACACAGCCTGAGTTCATCAAGAAAAACATCTTTCATTGTCTTATCCATCATGAAAATCCTCGTTTAAACCTGAGCTGAACCGAAGGTCTTCGAATAACCGCCGTCGGTGGCCTCGGGGTATTTCGCCCTGGTATCGGCCAGGAACTCGGCGCAATCATTGATGCGTATCGCGCGCGCATCCTTGTCTTCATCGAGCAGTATATCCAGGTAGTAATTGATCAGATGGTGAATAGCGCGCTCCAGTTTGACGGTCGGCCCCGGCTGAAAACCGCGCGAACTGATGCCCGTCTGCAAAGACTCCAGCATCGCCAGGTCTTCAGTCGCGACGAGCTTGATGAAATCCGCGTAGATCTGGTTTTTCTCGGCGAAACCAGGTTCATCGAAAAATGCTTCCGGAAGTTGCGTGTAGATGGTCACATGGGTGCGATTGACATCAATAGGCATAGCGACCCAGGGTTGGATAAGATCGTGTCGACCGAATATATTCATGGTGGGGCGGACCCACGTCGTACATGCGAATTTATCGGTAACCTTTCCTTCGAGCCAAGGCATTGGCCCAAACAGCGTAACGCCGTTCGGGGCCATGGTATAACTCTCGTACACGGCGTTGTAGCCACTGCCGTTGAGATTGTAGCGGAAGTCGTTGATCGGGAAGTGGCCGCCGAATGAAGCGCCGTGAATGACGCCGACATGGTACATGTCCATCAGGTTTTCGGGCACGAATTTCCAATTGCACGGGACTTCGAATTCGAATTTGTCCGATGTCCTGGTGTTCTCGGGTTGCAGGAACCCCGCAAATTCACGCACCCCATCTTCGTCCAGGCACTCATTGAGTGGTGGACAGTCAGGGTCGAAATTAACGAAAACATAGCCGCCCCAGGTATCCAGGTTTACGGACGGCAGGCGACAGGTCTTGAAGTCATAGTTGGTAACTTCCGTACTGTGCGGCGCCGCTTTCAGCCTTCCATCTAGAGTATATGACCACGCGTGATAGCGACAGGTGAAAAGCCTGGCGTTACCCTGGCCGACCGCCACCTCAACGCCGCGATGCGCGCAAAGATTCCTGAATGCGCGCAGTTGGCCGTCTCTATCGCGACAGACTACCAGGGGTTCGCCGGCAATACGCATGGCATGATAATCACCGGGCTTCTCGAACTCCTCCACACGTCCCACGCACAACCATTCACGCATGAAAATGGCATCGATCTCGCGCTGGAAGATTTCCTCAGAGCTGTAAAAAAAACCGGGCAGGTGTCCTGACTCGAGAAGATGTGTACGGGTTTTTTCGATTAGTTTTCGAGTTTTCGAATCCAGTTCTGCAATTAGCGACATTGATCTATTCCCCCCCGCTTGAGTAGTGCGCTGTCTGGCTGATTATGTATTACCTAATTATGTGAATAATATAGGAAATTAATGGATAGTGTCAATCTTTCGTATGGCTCCTGTTGCACTTTTGCTACTGAATAGGTATTGGTTGAATATAAGCATCAGGCTATGTACGCTTTCGCACGACGTTAATCAGCAACACGAGGACAACCAGATGGAAATTAATATTCCTGAGGTACACGCAGAAATCACCGCAGCCTTCCGGCGTTATGTGAAGGCACTGAGCGCCAACGATATCGATACCGTAAAAGCCTTGTTTTGGAACAGCGAACACACACTGCGTTACGGTACCGGCGAAAACCTCTATGGGATGAATGCCATCAGCGCATTCCGGGACGGCCAGCGGGGCCACAAGATAGAGCTTGAAATAACCCGTTTGGTTATTACTACCTTCGACCGTGATTTTGCTACCGCCAACTGTGAAATGCAACGCCTGGATCTGGGCATGAGCAGCAGGATGAGCCACAGTTGGGTGCGATTTACGGAAGACTGGCGAATCGTAGCCGCGCATGTTTCCTTCGGACCGGAAGAGTAGAGTGGTCGCCCTGGCGGGATTTTACTCGACCGTTTACGCTGCCGTGAGTAGTCTTATCGTCTGGGTCGTAACCGGAGCGCGTTCCAGTTCTTCACGCATGTCATCACCCTGGGAAACAGGCGAGAGATAGCGCCCGCTGAACGTCAGCTCGATGCCTTCAGAGTCGTCGAAAGGGTAAGGATCCAAGGTATAGGCCCCGTTCTCAACAGGCCTGATAGTGACTTCCGTATCCTCTGAGGCGTTTAATGGCACATGGGAGAAGCTCGCCTGTTCACGCTTGCCTTCCTGGACGCAGTTGAAGTACAGCGCCAACGTGTCGAAGAACTGCAGCTGTTTGTAGTTCTGAAACAGCTGATCCTCCTCGGTTAAAGAGGCTGTCTCGGGATCACTTTCAAGTTGTGTCCTGAGACCTTGTTGCCGTTCAATTTCGCCCTCGAGCATCGCATCTGCCAACGCCCGGTTATCATCGGCCAAGCTGTCAAGCAGTACTTTGTCGGACATCCCGTAACGTCCGTTATACAAGCCCCAACTATGCATGCTGGAAATGAGTCCACAATAGGGATGATGCGCACTGTTGAAATCCGGGGATGCGCTGCTGGTCTCGACTATACGCGAGAACGGTGTCTTCACCAGGTTATACGGTAAGCCGGTTGCCGGGTCGCGTAATGCCTGTGCGTCCAACTCCCGCCAACCAACATCGTGATGTTCGATGACGTGAAGCATCAGCGCACGCGGTTCCACCGGTTCGAAACATTCGTTACCAAAATGCTCTGCAAAACGCGCGCAGAGCGCGGTATGCTGATCCATGGTGATGACGAAGTGTTCCGCTCCTTCAACCGCACTTTGTACTATCATGGTATTTCTCCTGTAGAGATTGTCATGTGTGTTGTCCGAGTGCGCGTTTTCATCATTGGGCAACAAAACCTCCGTCAACTGAAAGTACGGCTCCGACGACGAAACTCGCCTGGGGTGAGCAAAGCCATACCACTGCTTGCGCAATTTCCTCCGCTTCTCCCATTCTAGCGACCGGTTCTCGTGAGATGATTGCATCGATGATTTCGGGCCGCCCTTCAAGGATCTTATCCACCAGCGGCGTTTGCACCGGACCGGGACAGACGGCGTTGACACGTATGCCGGTTTGCGCATATTCCAGGGCTGCGGTTTTTGTCAGTCCGATAACACCGTGTTTGCTCGCAGAATAAGCGGGCATGCCGTTTGAACCCACGAGCCCGAAATTTGACGAGTTATTGACGATGGCGCCACTGCCTTGTTTCAACATCTGCACTATCTCGTATTTCATGCACAACCATACACCCTTGAGGTTTATCCCGGTGATGCGATCCCAATTCTCTTCGCTGCAATCTGCCGTTTGGCTGAGTTCGCCTTGAATACCGGCGTTATTGAACGCGCAATCGAGTCCGCCGTATGCGGCGACTGTTGCGCCAACCATATTTTCGACCGCTGCAGGCTGCGATACGTCCGCGGCTACGAACACAGCTGTTCCCGACGCTGCTTCGACCAGCGCAACGGTTTCTGCCCCACCGGTCTCGTCCACGTCAGCGACGGCAACATTGGCTCCGGCAGCGGCGAATGCGATAGCGGCGGCGCGGCCGATCCCGGATCCACCGCCGGTGACAAGTGCTGTTCTGCCTTCGAGCAAGTTGCCCATGGTCCTGTTACTGGTATGTGTCGAATCTCTCTGCCTCGACCATGTTCAGCCTGGCGGGGTTCTTGTACATCTCGACAAGGTTGCAGACTTCCACGAGTGACAAGGCCATGTTGCACAGACGTTGGGCGTCCTCCGGCATCTCGCTGTAATGATACTGGTTGAGGTACACGATAATTTCTTCCAGCCGCCCCCACATCGCATCATAAAAATCGTGAATCTCGTCCAGTGAAGAGCCCACGCGTTTTGCAATACGCTCCCGTTCGGTAGGCAGTGACCATTCCAGGTATTTCTCGAGATCGAGGAACGGCTCAGGTAACACGGCCATGGTCAAACCTGCGCCATTTCGCGTTCGAGGACCCTGTGAAAATGCCGGATCGGCAGCTCCTCGTCCTGCATGATCATGTGCGAGCGGGCGCGGGAGGCGAGTCCTTTTTGGATCTGCTCGTGCTGGAACGCATCTTCCATCAAGGTATCCCGTAAACGGAGGATGGTCCATTCCTGGTTCAGCCGTTGCGCGACATTTTCCGCTTCCGGGAAGTGATAGCGCATCTCCCAGATACAGCGGTCGACGGCGAGGGGCCAGAAATTATAGGTCATGAAAAAATCGCCCGACACACCTTCAAAAAGCAGGATGGCGGAATTCGGAAACAGCAGGTACCAGTCGAAATTGCTGATGCGCTGGCTCATGCGTACATCGTTGACCGCGCTGTCCAGACTGTTGAGCAGGGCATCGGTCGGCAGTTGCTTATGGTTCGGGTTGTACTCACACGACCAGACGCTGTGGTAGTTATACAGGTTCACGTTCGAGAAGCGGCAGAACCTGTCGTCCTTGAGCACGAACGCATCGCCGATGGTAAAGCGGTGTTGGACGGGGAGGTGATACAGCTCGTTCTGCGCATCGATCCCGGTCTTCCAGTTGGCGGCTTCCTCGACTTTGTAAGTTTTGAGCAACTGCATCTTCTCGAAGCCGGCGCCGTCGAGCTGGGTCCCCAGGCCGCCGAGGAACTCGCGCAAGGTCTCGGCGGGTTCCAACGCGAGATTGATAAATATGAAACCTTCCCAGATATCACAGTGTATTGGAGTAAGGCCATGCTGGTCCTTGTCGAAATCGAAAAAGTTATCCTCATCGGGCACGAACGCCAGTTTTCCTTCTGGCGAGAACGCCCAGCCATGAAAATTGCAGCCGAAGCGGCCCGGGCATCTGCCGCGTTTCTCTTTCATGACGAGGGTGTTGCCCCGGTGCGGGCACACGTTGTGAAACGCGCGAACTTCGTTATCATCGCCACGGACGATGAGGATGGATACGTTGCAGACGGCAAGATCCCGCACGAAAAAATCGCCGGCTTCCGGGATTTCACCGACCCGGCCCATCATCAGCCAATGGCGCCTGAAAATAAGCTCCCGCTCCCGCTCAAAGTATTCCGGGTTTATGCAGGGCTCCGTGGATACCAGTCCGGTATCTGCATCAGGATATTTCTCGGACCACTGTTTGTCTACCAATCGGGTTTGCATGAAATCACCTCCAGAGCTACCAATACGCCAGCGGCTTCAACTCACTTGCGGCTGGTTCTCATTGTTAATTAAATCCATCACCTGTTGTGGACCTATCGGAGTCACCAGGGGTACCAGGGTGCCATCATAGTCAGACAAGGCATCCGCCAGTGCATTCGACAACGCGATATGGATCGATAGCATCGCCGCCTCGCCCGCTCCTTTGAAACCGCCTTCGGTATACGGCGACGGAGTCACGACATGCTCGCACTCGATGTCGGGCAAGGTCACTGCGTTCGGGATCAGGAAATCCATAAACGATGCGTTTTTTAGCTGGCCGTTCTCATCATAATCCAGCGATTCCAGCAGACCCATACCGATACCCTGCGACGCCCCGCCGCGCATCTGCCCGTCGACGACTTTCGGATTGATCATGTTGCCACAATCTTCGACCGCAACGATGCGTTTAATATCGATGATCCCGGTTTGTGGATCCAGTTCAATCGTTACCGCGTGTGAACCATTGGCGTAAGCGGCCGGTGGATCATAGTGTCGTGTGGAACTCAAAACCGGTTCCACTTCGTCTTCATCCGGTCGGTTATACCGGTCGTAGTAAGTGATAAAGGCAATTTCAGCCACCGGTCTGCTGATATCGCGCGAACCCTTAACGAAAATCTCGCCGTCTTCAATGGTCAGGTCAGACTCATTCGCTTCCATCACATGCGCCGCAATTTTCAGCAATTTATTACGCACGTCAGTCGCTGCCCGAATAACCGAACCACCGCCAATTACCGCGCTGCGACTCGCAAACGTGCCCATGCCATAGGAACCCGTTGCGGTGTCGCCATCGAGCACTTTGACATCTTCGAAAGGCACCCCTAAAACATCTGCCGCGACCTGGGCGAGAGTCGTTCTCTGGCCCTGCCCGTGGCTGAACTGTCCACTTTTTACCGTAACCTTCCCACTCGGATCCATTTCAACTGTGGTCGAATCGTGCAAGGTCGCGGGAAAACCACTTTCCCGAGCCGAATGGCTGCCCCAGTTCGTTTGCTCAACGAAAAATGACACACCAATTCCCCTCAGCTTCCCTTCCTCCGTCAGCCGGGGCTGCTGCTTTTGCTGTTCATAATCCGATGCTTCCAGACACTTATCCAGTACTTTATGGTAATCGCCGCTGTCATAGGTTTGATTCGTCGCCGTGGTGTAGGGGAATTCATCGGCGCGGATGAAGTTCTTGCGGTAGAGATCGGTGATATCCAGATTGAGCAGACGAGCCGCTTTTGTCATCACCATTTCGCGCGCGTAACACCCCGCAGACCAACCGACTCCGCGATAGGCGCCGGTGTTCATTTTATTCGTCAGGCACACCACCGTTTCATACTCCACATTCCGCACCGTGAACGCGCCGGGCGCGCCGGTATTCGCGGGAACCGATTCAATCAGGCCCGACCAGGGATTTTGCGAATAAGCGCCGGAATCGCAGATATTCCTGATTTTCATGCCGACCATGGTGCCATCGCTCTTGAACGCGAGTGACATATAAATCGTACATTGCTTGGCATGAGACGCGCCAAGCAGGTGTTCGCGCCGGTCTTCGACCCATTTGACCGGTCGTTTTATTTCCTGTGCCAGCCACGGCAGGATAAACTCTTCCGGGAAGAAATGGGCCTTCTGCCCGAAGCCGCCGCCTACCGTCGGCGCAACTACCCGAATAATCTGTTCCGGGATACCGAGATGCAGCGCAATCGATGTGCGCAGGAAATAAGGCATCTGGGTCGACGACCAAACCGATAGAGTATCATCCCAGCCCCAGGTCGCCACCACCCCCCGGGTCTCCATCGGTGCGGCTGAGGTTCGTCCGGTCGCAATTTTTTCACTCACAACCAGGTCTGCTTCAGCAAAGGCTTTGTCCACATCGCCGTTACTGAACGAGTCCGAGTAGTAGATGTTGCTGCCGAGGTCTTCGTGCAGGAGTTCGGCATCCGGCTGCAGCGCCTCTTCAACGTCGTTGTATGCCGGCAAGGGTTCGTATTCGACCTCGATCAATTCGACAATATCTTCAGCAATGTAGCGATTCGGCGCTACCACCGCCGCGATAATCTCCCCCACGAAACGCACTTTGCCGGTTGCGATAAACGGCATGAATACCGGCTTTAAAGTGCCGCGTGTGCCCGGGATGAAGGTCGTGAAGCCGGCGCTGATTTCGTCATTCGTGATAATGTGCAGGCAATCCGGATGTTGCCGCGCCTCATCGAGCTTGATGCTTTTGATGCGTGCATGTCCATGTGTACTCCTGAGGAAGGCCACTTCCAGCATCCCAGGTATTTTGATGTCATCGACATACTTTGCCTGCCCCATCAAAATCTGCGGATCCTCGGTGCGCTTGCGCGATTCGCCGATATACTTTGTCGCTCCGCCCAATGCGATCGGTTCTCTCATAGTCAGTATCCTCTATTAAGCCTGAACCGTAGACACGGCTGCCTCGGCTGCCGCCGCTACTGAATCGACAATGTCATGATAGCCGGTACAACGGCACAAGTTACCCGACAGCGCTTCACGGATTTCAGCGCGGGTCGGGGAGGGATTTTCCTCGAGAAATGCCTTCATGCTCATCAGGATTCCCGGGGTGCAGAACCCGCACTGCAAGCCCTGGTTTTCCCAGAAGGCATGTTGTAATGCATTCAGTTTGCCGTTCTCCGCCAACGATTCCACTGTCTCGATTGCTTTGCCTTGTGCCTGCAACGCCAACGTCAGACAGGAACGCACCGGCAACCCGTTCATCAGTATCGTGCACGAGCCACAAATTCCGTGTTCGCAAGCGACGTGTGTGCCGTATAGATCAAGTTCATACCGGATAAAATCAGATAACAACATGCGCGGTTCTATTTCCCTGTCGTAGGAGACCCCGTTTACATTGAGGGTAATCTTTTTATTCTCAATCATAATCTGCTCCTCTGTCCCGGTTCTAATCAGTTACTGCCCGGCTGAGTGCATCTTCGAGTGCGCGCACAGTTAATGCTTCCACGGCATTACGGCGATACTCCCCGGTTACGTGCACGTCGGTTTCCGGATCGATGATTCCGCGTACACCAGCTGCGGCCTCCTTCAATAGTTCGGGCGAACATTGTTTTCCGAGTAACGCATCTTCTACTTCCCTGGCCCGTACCGGGGTTGCGTCAACTCCGAACAATGAAATTCTGGCATAACTGCATTTGCCGTCACCGTCCAGGTCTATGATGGCCGCGCTGCCGGCCAGCGAGAAATCGCCCGCGCGGCGGGTGATTTCATGGAATCCCCACCCGCTGGTCTGCGGCGGCACCTTGAACAGGACCGATGATAATATTTCATCCGCCTGTAATGACGTGGTCATGTAGGTGACAAAAAAATCTTCTGCCGGGACCACAGATTTATTCGATGCGCTTTCTATTTCAAATTCCGCATCCAGTAATAACGACATGGCAGGCAATTCAGATGCCGGATCCGCGTGGGCAATACTCCCGCCTACCGTGCCCTTGTTACGTACCTGAAAATGAGAAATGTGCTCGATCGCATGAACCAGCGCCGGTATTCGTTGGCGCAGGCCCGCATGCTTTTCCGTAAATCGCTGGGTGGTGGTAGCTTTCACTCTCACGCCGTCCTGCTCATCGATAACAAGATTGGGCTGCTCCACGTTGCTGATATCGATCAAAACCTCAGGTCGGGCCAACCTGAAATTCATCGCCGCAATGAGACTCTGTCCACCAGCCAGAATCTTTGCATCGTCTCCATGCTCCTTCAACAGGGCACACGCGTGTTGTATATTCTCAGCCCTGTGGTAATCAAACTTCGCTGGTTTCATATCAGTTAACCTTTAATAGTCAGTTTTGCCTTGGCCCGAAATGGTTCCCCATCTCATCAATGAAGTCCTTGAAAAACTCCCTGGTCAGGTGCTTTGAAATGCCCGTCATAACCCTCCCCCCGATACTGGCGATCAGTCCGCCAACATTAGCATCGCATGACCAGCGCATCAAGGTACCGGCAGAGGCAGGTTCAAGATGGCAATCCACTTCCATGTTCACAAAACCCGGTTTGCCGGCTCCCTCAGCATTCAGGATGTAGTGATGAGGAAATTCGGCGTCGGTAACCCGGATGTTTCCCTCATATTCACCTTTAATTGCCGCCACTCCCAGCGCAAGCGTTACCTTATACCCACCATTCTCATCGGGCACCATGGACTTGCAGCCGGGAATAACCTTGACGAGAATATCAATGTCATGCAGCGCACTCCATACCTGTGCCGCTTCGTACGGGAGTTCGGCATGACCTTCAAGTTTCAAATTATTTTCCTCTGATAATTATCAACCTCTCTAAAATGTAAACTTCAACTCAGTGAACAGCGAATCATTTCTCTGGAACTCGCCGAAGAATGAATCCAGCGCGCCGGAAATAACATTAATACCTACTCGGGCACTCAGGCTATGGTTAAAATTATAGCCGACCAGGGCGCGAATCCACGTCGCACGTTGACGGTGGCTGAATTCATGCAAGCCGAAAAGTTCCACGTGCAGCGTCTTGCCGGGGAGGAAGTCATTGAACATGAACAGGGTTGCGACATGTCGTTTCCGGTTGCGCAGCCCGTTGTAAACGTTGGATGCTCCTCCGATGATGTAGCCGCTGTCGCCGCACCCCGGTTGGCCGATACAGGCCGGAGAGCCAATGTTGGTAAAATGACCCGGTTTCGGATCGCGCAGGATCTCATCTCGCCAGATCTGGGCCGATACAAACCAAGGTGTCTTGAACAAGGTTCTGGGACCGATATAAAGATATTGGTCCAGGCCGATCAGGGCGGTAACACTGTCCGCCTTGACCAATGCCAAATCCGGCTCATAAAACAATTGTCCGAAATTGTAAACCAACTCCCCGCGCATCACCGTGCCTTTGAACTGGCCGGGCAGGAACTCCAGGGCCTTGTCAAAGGAGGCACCTGCCAGATCATAACGGTGGCGCGCAAAATCGATACCGCCGCCAATTGCACGAGGACCGGCAATGTCTAGAGCCAGGCCCGCAGGGATGCGGTTTCCGAGCACATAAAAGGGGATATCTTCGAACAGATGGCCGTAATGGAATGAATAGGTCATATCCGACAATGGACCTAAACCACCACCCGTGCGAGCACGCCAGCGGACGAAAACTTCTGATTTGTCGAAGGCATCGCCTTCATCCCACGCATAGTTGTCGAAAAAGTCCGGTTCGCCAAAAAGTCCTTTGGATACATTGATAACCTGGTCCGCAAGGTCGACGACGGCCAGGGTATAGGGATGTTGCGCCTCTTCTTCCGCACGAAAACCCGGGAAACGGGCCGGCGTGTAGTCCCAGTTCCAGATCACCTGCAGCTCCTTGGTGATGCCGCCTGGAAGCCAGTCTACCCGGGACAGGTCATATTTTATGTTCAGCATATCCTGCGGGATCATGAAGCGCTCCTGCTCGAAGGTCAGCGGATTACGGAAGTTGCGCGGCGTTACGACATCAAGTACGGTCACACCGTCGGAACGGCCCCATGTCACTATCTGCCGACCGGCACGTATATGTAACGGGTGGTAGTTGATATCCAGGTAGGCTTCCCGGACCAGGGGATCCCACTTGTCATGCAAGCCATCCTTGAAATTGGTTTCCCAGTTCTTGGCAATAGAGTTGTCTTTATCTTCTATTTCAAACATCGCGTCATAGTAGCCTCGGAGTTTCAAGACCGGTGTTATATGCTTGATGCCCTTGTATACCATCTCAACGCTCAGTTCGGTACGAAGCGCGTTGACCGTATCGTAGTCTTGCCGGTTACTCGGTGTGCCGAGTGCAGCCGGACTGAGCAAGACGCCCGGGGCAACTGCAAGCTCGAATATTCTGGCCTGGTCAGGCTTGCCGCCTATGCGAAAATCACCCAGCACAAAGACCTCACCACTAATCTCAAGGTCTCCAAATTCGTATCGGGCAGAACTTTCCCCCGACCACCCCAACAGCGCTACGGCAACAATCGATAACAAGGTGGTGATATTACGTCGATTTGAATTAATCATGCCTGTTTCCTCCAATATAAGTTGCAATAACCCCATAATCATGCGCACTCCACGCTAACTGAGTCGGATATGACCGTGCAAGCACGATCATTTTTCATCTGAGGTCCTCCCCCCCTGCCTTCCACATCAAGCCCGCGTGTCAGGAAGCCAGGTCGAAGCAGACTCCACACTACCGGGGCCGCGAAGAAGCTGAACAGAAACGTGGTAAGCAGGATAAGCGCCATGCTGAAACCAACATAGCCAACGTAGAGCGGGACTATGGAGACCGCCAGACAACCGGTAAAAAGCGCAGTAAATGAAAATATCAACGGCTCGCGAACCAGCGTAAAGGCGTCAAACAAAGCCCGTTTGAAATTTCCATCTTTCGAGAATTCTTCACGAAAGCGGTACAGAAGATAAACTTCCGCATCGATCCCGACACCGCTTGCGATAGCAAGTGCTGCGGTGACATTTGAATTGAATTCAATCCCGATCAGGTGTATCAGGAACATCCAGATCAGGATGCCGATGGCAAGTGGGAACATCAGTAGCAGGGGTGCTATTACAGATCGCAGCATCAATGCAGCTGCAATAAAAGACGCTAACGCGCTGAACAAGGTAGCAAGCACCATCCATTTTTTGATGGAACGATTAAATGCATCTGCAATGCCGACATTGCCTGCCGCCAATTCCAACTTAACGTTCAATGCTTCGGCGTCCCAGTTTGCCGCGACGTACTCGTTCGCCCGCTCTATCAACCCCGCCACCGTAGCTGGGCTGGTATCCCGCACGAAGGCAATCATCGCCGTGTTCTGGTACTCCGGGTCCACAACAAAGTCAAACGCTCCGGGCGTACCCCCCGTCAGGAAATAGATTGCCTCATTAACTGCCATCTGTGCCCGGCCTTCGGTCGGGACCCTGAAATGCTCGTCCTGGTCCTCATTCAGAAACCGGTTCATGATCTTTATATAGAAAGGCAGACCGACGACTGCCGACACCTCTTCCGCCTCGGCCAGGTGCCGGGAAAGTTCATCCATCGCAACCAGTGCCTGCGGGGTTTTGGCGTCCCCGGGATTTTCGCCTTTCGCAAGAATGGCAAGCGTATAGACGCCACCGAATAACCGGGTAATCTCCTGTTCCATCTCGTAGAGTTCATTGCCTTCCCAAGATCGGGTCAGGTAGTTATGTACGGCATACGTATTGTTCTGACCGGTGCTGATCTCAGTGGCGAGAAAACGTCCGATTGCAGTATCCTTACCCAGGGGTATCGATTGCCAGATACTCAACGAGATCACCAGCACAAAACCGGTCAGGCAAATCACGGTCCATTGTATGGTGGAGTTGTAAATGAGAGGTCGCACCATGACAGCAGTCGTTCTGTAGATCAATCCACGCTGAGTTTTGCGCCCTATCTGGGCGTATTCCATGGCTTTGCGAATACTCGTGGCAGGCATGTATGACAGTAGCGCTACGAGAAATGTCGGAACAATGACGATGATCGCAAGCAATCCGAATGCAGTGACCTGACCCAGAACCCGGACATTATCGAAAGGAACAAACGAGAGTACGACAAATGCCATCAGGTCAGTACAGAGCACCACAATCAACGGGCGCGTCATGTGAATGAGTGTCTGTTCCAGTCCCTCCGGTA
>JAAXHV010000005.1 GCA_012270695.1 Gammaproteobacteria bacterium
GGCCTGGGGATCGTTGGGATCAGGTTCGGCAGGGAAAGCACGCCCCGCAAAGAAATTATCCACCAGACCGTCGGCGCTGAGGCTGGGCGGGTTTTTTACGGCCTCCATCGTCGCCTTGATATAGTTCGGGTGCAGCTCCAGGGAATCCGTTTCCTTGGTCTGCAATGCAGTCTGGCCTTTCTTGATATGGTCGAACAAGGCCGGATCCAGGACTTCCTCGAATTGATCGACGTTGTTCTGGTCGATCACCATACCGGGGGTGTAACCCGGAAATTCCGGCGTCCAGTTTTCGTAAGGATAAAACGAATTTCTTACGTCTTCCTCGGTGAATTCTGCCCAGGCCGCCATACTCAGGGCCAACAGCGGAAGAACAGCGAGATACTTGATATACTTAAACATGATTATTAAGCCTCCTTCCTGTATATATTCTTAGAAGCGGTAGCGGAACAGTACCTGGAACTCGTCTTCGTGCTGCGCCATGCCGATGGGTCCGGAACGGAAGCGACCCAGCGGTTCGTAGCCTCTGCGATCTCCACAACTGGATTCTATGACATAGGGCGTGGTGCAACCTTCCCGGTTGGTAAAGGGTGGATATGCGTTGGAGGTACGACCGTCATCGGCCATCTGGGGACCGCTGCCCAGCTTGATATTGGCGCCGATGATCAGACGCAGGTTATCGCTGATCAGGTAGTCCAGTCCCGGCCCAAGCACAGTGGCGTTGGCCCTGAAGTCATGGCCTATGATCAGGCGCGGCAGAATCCGGTCGGCGGCATAAAAACCCTGGATCAGTAAAGTGCCGAGAAAATCGCTCTTCCGGCTCTGAAAACCTATCTGTGACCCGGTCAGCGGATGGGTGATTGACTCATGGTCAAGCAGGTGCTGGCCGAAAATCTGTCCCGACAACAGGAACGTACGCTTCGGGTTCAACCATTTGAAATAGGTAGGCCGGTCCCAACCGATGACCCAGCGGACCACGTCAGACTCGGAATACAGACGCTCTTTCGAGGTGTCGGCGAATTCCTCACCGCTGGTATGGGCTACCTCCACCCGGAACGCGGACTTGAGCGGGTCGATGTAAAAGTCGGCGGACGCGCCTACCAGGGTGACCCGCGGGAAGTACATATCAAATGCCGGCACATATTGCCGCACCCGCTCATGGCCCGGCGTGTCCGTGGGATCGATCGGGTTGAAGCCCAACGGACATGCGGCAAATGCCGGACTCCACAGACCTGGTGAAGGTGTGGTCGGCGGACAGAACTGCGGGGGGATGACGTTACCCAGGAACGGGTTGGCGCCGGGGATCCCCGATCTCAATGAGGGAAGTTGCGAATAAAACGACATGGCGTTGATGGAGAAGCCCACGCTCCTGAACACACCTTCAAGCCGCACGCCGCCCTGGTCGAAGTCCCAACCCGGCAGGTGGACATCCCGGATGCCGACGACATGACGCGGGAAATCCGTAGCCAGGTTGCCGTCCGGGGCCAGCCCGCTGGCGAAGTTGTTGATAGTGCAACCGTTGTCCCAGCAGTTTTTCAAGGCACGGAACAGGTCGCCTGCCAGAAGGATATTGTAGGGCTGGCCGCCCTGGCCCAGTATGTTCGGGCGGAATTTCTCGAAATTCCAGATCACCTGCAGGTTCAGGTCATCGAACGCCCCCACCGCGCCGGCGCGGTATTCCGCGGAGAAGATACCCAGGGGAATGCGGCTGTCCTCGAATTCCTCGTAGATGCTCTGGATGGAAAAGTCGATGGGGTTGACCTGGTCCAGCACCCGGAACAGGTCGGTCCGGCCCCAGACTACCTGCTGGCGGCCAATACGGAAGTTGATCTCGTCGCCGTTATTGACCGGCATGGTGGCGTCAATATAAATCTCCCGCAGCCAGCCGTGATCATCGGTGAACTCGGGGAAACGCAGGTCATCCAGGGTCGCGTCCATATAACCGGGGATACAGCCGCGGGAATCCACGTCGCAGGGCCTGACGGGGGTAAAGAACTCCAGGCCGCCGCCGAACTCACCGTTATTATTGGTGGAGGCCAGTTCGCTGCCTACCCGTTTCAGGCCTTCATTGGGGTTGGCCGCCAGGTCAAAACCGAACCCGCCGCCCCCGGGCAAGGCCGGCACCCCGACACTGACCGGCGAAGCGCCCCAGGGGTTACCCTCGGTAGTGCCACCCAGTGCGCGGGTAACGTTGACCACGTGCGGTACATCATCCGGGCCTATGGCAACCGGAAGATAGACACCGGAACCGGAACTGGTCGTCGTAACCTGACCGCCCGCCCGTTTGCCGAACCTGTCATCATTCAGGTCATAAACGCCGTCATAGGTGGCCCGCAAGGTTCCGTGAAAGGAGATCTCGGAAAACAGACCGGTGGGCTTGAATATCTTAGACCACTCAACCTGGCCGCGCACGCGTTCCTTGGTAATGCCGTAATTGTCACGGTGGTGATAAGTGTTATCGAGAAAGCCGTGGATGATCAGGGTACCGTCTTTGGAATTCCATGCTGAAGCCGTTAAAGGCACGACGGCAAGGGCGCCTGCAACCGCGCTCGATAACAGGGTGAGAGAGAACCTGCGGATATTCATCGTTTATCCCCCTACGCTATGTGGACTTGATTATTGTGATTGTGAAAATATCGATATTTTCCCATTATAACCTCTTTATTCGTCAATACCATCAATAATTGCATTCTTATTCGAGATAAATTCGGGACAACCTCCGTCAGTCCAAGTCAAACTCTTCGATCGTTGAACCGGCGCCTTTTTCCCAGCGCTCTTCTGCAGCCTCCATAATGAATTTCGGCTTGAAGATGTTGACCCACGACGGCACCAGGAACATGGCGGAGGCCATGTTCATGACCAGCATGATGATCAGCAAACGCGCGGCATCGGCCTGGAAACGCAACTCGGAAATGAATACCCACATGATAATGCCGCCCACCAGGGTCGTGGCGGTCAGGGCAATGGCCACGCCGGTGGTGCTGACCGCGCGGCGGATGGCGTCCTGCACGTCCTCGGCCACGTGCATCTCCTCCTTGATGCGATCCATCATATAGATCGCGTAATCCACTCCAAGACCGATGCCCACGGCAATCATGGGCACGGTATTGACGTTCAACCCCATATTCAGCAATCCCATGCAGGCGTAGGTCAGGGTGGTGGCGAAGGTCATGGACACCAGCATCATGAAACCGGAATGGAACGAACCGTAGAACCACAGGGTAAAAGCCAGGATCAGGATCAACACCGCGGGCACCACGATCACGTTGGTCTCGTAGGCCTCTTCGTTGATGGCCGCAGTCACACCGACGGGACCGCCTGCCAGGTCGATATGCAGGCCTTCCACCTGTTTGCCGGTTGTGTCTATCCATTCCTTGGCCATGTGTATGGCGCGCCGGATGGTTTCGCCGGTGTGATCCTTGTAGTAAAAAACCATGTTGGCGAGCCGGTCATCGGTATCGATATATTCCTGCAACGCGCCCTGGGTCGGCGCCGACATCATAAACATGAACAACAGGCCGCCGATATGCTGGTCGATAGGCGGAACAACAGCCCAGCGCGGGTCGTTGTTGCGGGTCATCTGGTTAACTGTCGTAATCAGGTTATTGACTCCTTTTACGCCGCCAAGATGCGGGTCCAGCATCATGTGGTTCTGGAAATCGGTCAGGGCCTTCATGATCTCCGGCTTTTTCAGCCCGCCGTTCTCATCGGCGCGGGCGATGATGAACAGTTCCTCGGCGCCCGGAAAGCGGTCGTTTATCGCCGTTGATGAAATATTGAAATCATGGTCGTGGTAGAGCAAAGGCGAACCCGGCTCCGGTTCGCCGATCTGCACCCAGGAACTGAAATACGTTGCGCAAAGGGCAATAACCAGGCAGGTGATCAGCACCGTTTGCGAACGCGCCCTGGTGCCGACTACCTGGGCCAGTTTGGGAAATACGGCGCGCGCCATCGTATGTTTCACAGCGACGCTTTTCGGCCTGGGCAGTTCCGCCAGCAGCATCGGTATCACTATCAACACGGTGACGACCATGCACACTGCCCAGAACGATGCATAAACGGCCATCTTGTCATTGATCGGCACCGAACCCAGCCCGATGAGGTACAACGCGGAGGCATCCGCGACGATAGCAAGCGCCCCGGGTCTGAACAAGGCGTTGAAGGTGTTCCGGGCAGCAGGTATTTTTTCACCGGTGCGGGATAATTCAAGAAAATAACGTTCCATCTTCTGGATGCCGTGGGACATGGCCCGTGCCGAGATGAGAAACGGCACCACCAGCATCAGCGGGTCCAGGTTGTAACCGAAGACCCCCATAAAACCCACACCCCAGATACTGGTCAGGATCATGCCCAGCAGCGGCAACAGGATGCCGTACAGGCGGCGTGAGTAGAAGATCAGGATGCCCAGCACAATCAATATGGTGTAGAAGAAAATAAGCAGGATATCGCCGCTGTAGGAATCCACCCAACCCACCAGCACCGGATGCCCGGTTGCATGGATTTTCACTCCTGGAGCGGCCTCCTCAGCCCGAATCGCCTGAATCTCCTCAAATACCTTGCCGTAGTCAAGCTGGCCTTCATTCAGGGTGCCCTTGATCAGGGCCGATTTCATGTCGGGCGAGACCAGCAGGCCGTACACGTTGGTGCTCGCCAGCACGTCCCCCTGGATCTGCGCCAGTTGCTCCTCCGTATATTCATCATGTTGCGGATCGTAATAGTTCTGCGAGCGTATGGTTCCATCCGGCGTCAGGAATATCTTCCGGGTATTGCGGTGAGTCAGGCTGGTCACCAGGTTGTGGTTGATGTTGGATACGCTGTCCAGCTTCTGGGTAATGCGGTGGACCCGGTCCAGGGCATCGTTGGTGAAGATCGTGCCCTCCTCCACCTCCATGGCCATGACGATGATATTTGCCCCGCCAAAGGTATCGCGGATACTGTTATGGAGCTGAATATACGGGTGTTCCTGGGGCAACAGGTCGGCAAAATCCGACAGCATGCGCACTGCCGGGATGTTCCAGGCAAACATGGCGGTAATCAGGAAAATGAGCGCCAGTACGAATTTCCTGTTGTTGAACAGGAAATTGCCGAATATCGGGAAAATCTGACTGGTATCTATCTTCATGTTTTTTCGCCCACCAGTTCCTCAATGGAAAATATCTGCAATACACCCCCGGCGCCGCCGACTATAAGCCTGTGATTGGATAACGGCTCAATACTGCGCAGGTACAGGCGGAAAGTTTCGCCGTGTTCGACCTGGGTCCATTCCGCTCCGTCGTAACGGAACAGGCTGCCTTCACCACCGACAACGAAAATATGGCCATCCACCCTGGTCATGGTATACAGGGTTACCAGGCTGCCGGTGGATTGCGTCTTCCAGGTCTGCCCGCCGTCTTCAGTCGCAAGGAGAACGCCACCCAGTCCGGCGACCCAGCCTTTTTCCAGATCTTCAAAATACATGCTCTGCGGATAAAACTCATCGGGCATGGGGGTCAGGAATTCCCAACTGGCGCCGCCGTCCGTCGTTTTAATCAACGTGCCGAATTCACCGGCGATATATACGGTCCGCTCACCAAAAAACTGGATATCCGTGTAGATTACATCCTCATCCTGTGAGGACAGCGTCCAGGTTGCGCCATTGTCCCGACTGATCGAGATGGTGGAAAAGCTGCCCGCCACCCATAAATTGCCGGCAGGGTCACACTCGATCGCCTGGGGCGCTTCCTCGGTGGGAAGTTTACTCAGGCTCCAGGTCAGGCCGCTGTCTTCGGACAACCACACCTCACCTTCGAAAGCGAGGGCGGCAAACAGGCCGGCGGCGCAACTGGTGACGTCGAGGAACGAAGGCCAGGAAGGAATTTGATGGCGCTGCCAGGTCGCTCCGCTGTCCTGTGATGACAGGATAACTCCACTGGATGCGACCGCCACGATATTCTGCTGGAATGAGCTGACAGCCTGGAAATTGTCCGTCCTGCGTATGGGAGACTGCTCCGTCTTTACTACTTCATCCAGCAC
>JAAXHV010000006.1 GCA_012270695.1 Gammaproteobacteria bacterium
CGATAATCCACATAGGACTTGCCGGGGTCGTGTAAATTAGTATAGGAATTACCGCGCCACTCAAAGCTCTGAGGTTGCCCGCTCGTCTCGTACGCATGGACAGCAACCGCGAGACGGGCATTAAAAACACCCTCATCCAGTTGCGCGTTCAACATGTTGAAGCGGTCGTTTAAGGTCTGCTCGGGGTCATCATCGAAAGACGTCGTAAAGCTGAGTTGCTCAGTGCCGTAACCCCTCTCCCAGACAGAAAGGTAGGCGCCGTCGTCAGAGATAAAATAGACCTCCAAGTACGGATCCTGTTTATCTCCGAGATCAAAACGAAAGCCTTCAAGTCCGCCACTGCTAACGTAAGGGCGCAGGTTTGTGTAGACCTCGCCGTTATGCCCGAAAGAGGTCTTTCCGAGTTCTGCGGTATGCTTGATTTTCGCGTCTAATACGTCAGCCATAACAACTTCGCAGTATTGATGTGACAGATTGATATTAGATATGCGGACTAAAAATAAAACCCCGCGAGGGCGGGGTTTTATCAGTCAGACAACAATCCGTTCAGTTGACAACAACCACTTCGGTGGCGTGGTATCCTTTTGGTCCTTGCTCAGCGACGTAGGTTACGCTCTGTCCTTCGTTCAAAGTCTTATAGCCTTCGGATTTTATGGACGAATAATGTACGAAAATATCATCGCCCCCCTCCGACGGCTCAATAAAACCAAACCCTTTAGCATTGTTGAACCATTTGACGGTACCCCTCATACTCATACTGCTCTCCCCCTTACTTTATATGGATTACTGGATTTCAGCTATCCAATGTACGGCAGAAACAAACTTCTGATACTACCCACATCTATGACAGCACATTGACTAGCATAGACAATTTTTGTCTTGTTGCCAAATTAAATTTGCCTTGCAGGGTATTAACTACTGCTATCGATACCGATGCGCTTGCTTCTGTGGCGCCGGATCAGAACCAGGGTCATCAAGGGCCCGGAAACGGCATAGAGCATGGCGAGCAAAAACAGTACCAGAGAAGGCCTGACAGCAACCAGCGCAATGATCAGGACGATGAACAATACACTGAAAAAAGGCACCTTGTCGTGCAAATCGAACTGTTTGAAGCTGTGATAACGAATATTGCTGACCATCAGCAGGCCGATGAGGATCGTCAGAGCAAATGCAAAGACAAGCATGGTAGCCTCGTCTACCGGTTGACCGACACTGTCAAACCAGACCAGACCGGCGATAACTGCGGCTGCCGCCGGACAGGGTAATCCCTGGAAATATCGTTTGTCCGCGCTGCCGGCCTGGGTGTTGAACCTTGCCAGGCGCAACGCCGCCGCTGCCGCGTATATAAAAGCAGCCAGCCAGCCCAACTTGCCTAAACCATGCAACGACCACTGGTAGACAACCAGGGCGGGGGCCAAGCCGAATGAAACCATGTCCGACAGACTGTCGTATTGCACGCCAAAATCGCTTTCAGTCTTCGTCATCCTGGCAATGCGGCCATCCATTCCATCGAGGATCATCGCAACAAAGACGGCAATAGCGGCGGCTTCATAGCGTGTGTTGATCGCGGCAGCGATCGCATAGAATCCGGCAAACAGCGCCGACGTGGTGAACAGGTTGGGCAGGAGGTAAATGCCTCTGCGACGCTTGATCACTGTTAACTCCTTGTGGAAGGGATCAAACTGTGGCGCACCACAGTCTGGCAAGCAGAGAAGAGGCACCAGGATGTGCCGCTTGACTCTCGGCCATCAGTTCTTTTCCTGATCGACCAGCTTGTTTTCCCTGATCCAGGGCATCATCGAGCGCAGCCTTTCACCCACCTGTTCGATCTGGTGCTGCTTGCTGATTCTTCTCATCGCTTTCATCTTCGGCGCACCCGTGAGGTTTTCCATGATGAATTCCCTGGCAAAATCGCCTGTCTGGATTTCCTGCAAGATCTCTTTCATCACTTTTTTCGACTCAGGGCCGATAACCCTGGGCCCGCGGGTAAAATCACCGTATTCAGCCGTATTGGAGATGGAATAGCGCATGTTGGCGATGCCCCCTTCGTAGATCAAATCGACGATCAGCTTGGTCTCGTGCAGGCATTCAAAATAGGCCATCTCCGGCGCATATCCTGCCTCGACCAGGGTTTCAAATCCCGCCTGGATCAACGCCGTGATGCCGCCGCATAATACCGTCTGCTCACCGAACAGGTCGGTCTCCGTCTCTTCCCGGAAATTGGTTTCAATCACGCCGGCGCGCGCGCCCCCATTGGCCGAGGCGTACGCCAGCGCAATATCCCTGGCCTGGCCGGAGGCGTCCTGGTGCACGGCAATCAGGGTGGGCACCCCGCCGCCTTCCAGGTAGGTGGAACGCACCAGGTGTCCGGGACCTTTCGGGGCGATCATGATGACGTCCAGGTCCGCGCGCGGTTCTACCTGACGGAAATGAATGTTAAATCCATGGGCGAACGCCAGCGCCGCGCCATTGCTGATATGCGGCGCAACCTGCGCCCGGTACAACGCCGCCTGGTGTTCATCCGGGGCCAGGATCATTACCACGTCTGCCCAGCCGACCGCGTCCTCTATACCCTTGACTGTCAGACCCGCTGCCTGGGCCTTGGCAGCGGAAGCGGAACCCTGGCGCAGACCAACACACACTTCCACCCCGGAGTCATTCAGGTTATTGGAATGGGCATGACCCTGTGAGCCATACCCTATGATGGCGACTTTCCTGCCTTTTATCACGGACAGGTCCGCATCTTTGTCGTAATAAATGTTCATTGCTTATCTCTCTGATTAAACCCTGATTGCCTTATCTCCGCGGGCGATGCCGGAAACGCCGGTTCGGACGGTTTCCAGTATTAACTCAGGTTTGATGGCTTTCAGGAAGGCATCCAGCTTGTCACCGTTGCCGGTGATTTCTATCGTATAGGAATTTTCATTCACGTCGATGATACGCCCCCTGAATATGTCGCTCAAACGCATCAGTTCTTCCCGGGAGGAATCGAGCGTCTTGACCTTTACCAGCATCAGTTCCCTTTCTATGTGTTCGCTCTCATTCAAATCCACGACTTTTATCACGTCCACCAGTTTGTTCAGGTGCTTGGTAATCTGCTCGATAATCGCATCGGAACCGGAGGTGACTATGGTCATGCGTGAGACTGTGGAATCTTCCGTCGGCGCAACGGTCAGCGATTCAATATTGAAGCCTCGGGCGGAAAACAGGCCGGAAATCCTGGACAGGGCTCCGGCCTCATTCTCGACCAGGAGGGACAGGATATGGCGCATCAGGCCAGTTCCCGCTCTGTGGATCCGGGCGCCAGGTGCATCTCATGCTGCCCCTTGCCCGCGGCTATCATCGGATAGACATTCTCGGTCTGGTCGGTAATGAAGTCCATCAAGACCAACTTGTCTTCCATTGCCAACGCTTCTTTGAGCGCCGGCTCCACGTCGCTGGCATGTTCGATGTACATCCCCACGTGGCCGAAACTTTCGGCCAGTTTGACAAAATCGGGCAAGGCTTCCATGTAGGAATGAGAATAGCGTTTCTCGTAAAAGAACTCCTGCCACTGCCTGACCATGCCCATATAGCGGTTATTCAGGTTGATTATCTTGATCGGGGTGCTGTATTGCAGGCAGGTCGAAAGCTCCTGGATACACATAACCAGGCTGGCTTCGCCGGTGATGCAGACTACCGTTTCATCAGGGTAGGCTATTTTGGCGCCCATCGCCGCCGGCAAACCGAAACCCATGGTGCCAAGACCGCCTGAATTCAACCAGCGCCGCGGCTTGTCAAATTTATAAAACTGGGCGGCCCACATCTGGTGTTGGCCGACGTCCGAGGATATATAAGCCTCGCCCCCGGTCAGTTCATACAGTAGTTCAATCACCCGTTGCGGTTTGATAAGACTGGAGTTTCTGTCAAAGCGCAGGCAATCCATAGACTGCCAGGCTTTAATCTGTCGCCACCAGGCGTCTATGTCGGGACGTTCACCGATATGCTTCAAACCGGCATTGATATCCTGCAACACATACTTGACGTCTCCTACTATGGGAACGTCCACGGGCACGTTCTTGGCAATGGAGGACGGGTCGACGTCGATATGGATGATCTTCGCGTGAGGGCAGAATTTTTCCAGGTCACCCGTGACGCGGTCATCGAAACGAGCGCCGATGGCAATCAACACGTCACACTGGTGCATGGCCATATTGGCTTCGTAGGTGCCGTGCATTCCCAGCATGCCGATAAATTGCCGGTCCGTAGCCGGATAGGCGCCCAGGCCCATCAAGGTGTTGGTGATTGGAAAACCCAACTCCCGGGTAAATTCGATTAACTCGGCGCTGGCCTCTGCGAGAATGACGCCGCCACCCGTATAGATCATGGGTTTGCGCGCCTCCAGCATAAGTTTGATTGCCCGCTTGCCCTGGCCCGGGTGACCTTTGACGGTTGGCCGGTAGGAACGCATATCGACTGCATCCGGGTACTCATAGGCACAGGAGTTTGCCGTAACATCTTTTGGAACATCCACCACTACGGGGCCGGGACGACCGCTGCAGGCCACGTAAAAGGCCTTCTTGATGACGCCGGCCAGGTCTTTCACGTCGCTGACGAGAAAATTGTGTTTTACGCAGGGCCTGGAGATGCCGATGGCATCGACTTCCTGGAAGGCGTCGTTGCCGATGACGGAAGTTGGAACCTGGCCACTGAAGACAACCAGGGGAATGGAATCCATATACGCCGTTGCAATTCCGGTAATGGCATTGGTAATACCCGGACCGGATGTGACCAGTACCACACCGGGACGACCCGTTGCCCTGGCGTAACCGTCGGCCGCGTGAGTAGCCCCCTGCTCGTGGCGGACGAGGATGTGTTCAACCTCGGTTTGCTTGTACAGCTCATCGTAAATATGCAATACCGCGCCGCCGGGATAACCGAAAACGTGTTTTACCCCTTCATCTTTCAACGCCCGCACGAAGATTTCCGCGCCGCGTAGTATTGGCTTTGATTTATGCATCAGATAATTCAACAGATTAACCAACAGGAATAAATAGTAACTTACTGATATTCTTTACAAGCGTCAAGTTGTGCTTTTCTGTTTGCCAATGCCTTAATCAAGTTGTATAGTGTTTGTAAGAATATTACTTATACATAAGATGCTTTATGGCTCGTACGATCACTTTCCAACCAAATAAAGAACTGGGCGCTTTTATTCAAGGACTAGTAGAAACCGGCAACTACAGCACACAAAGCGAAGTTGTCAGAGAAGGACTACGACTGCTTCAGGAAAAACACGCCAAATCAAAACTGCAAGAACTTAGAAAGTTGATAGATGAAGGTGAACAAAGCGGCGATTTGGTAAATTGGAATGTGGAAGAATTTTTAAGGGAAATGAAAAAAAAGCCCCATGGCAAAAACTTTTAAACTCCGACCGAAAACCGAAAAAGACCTGATAAATATATACAGATATAGCGTGAGAGAATGGGGTATTGAGCACGCTGATACATACATCAGACATATAAACAGCGCATTCCAACAATTAGCGGACGGGGTCAAATCAGGTCGTGATTACAGCCACGTGAAGCCAGGCCTGCGTGCGTACAATGTTATATCTCATGTCATCTTTTACATGGTCACGCACTACGGTATCGACGTCATCCGGGTGCTGCACAAATCCATGGACTACCAGCGGCACATAGCCCCTTATGCAGATAACCAGGATTATCATTGATTAACCCGTATTTCTCTCAACTTTATATGTATATTTGTGAGTTTTATCACATTTTCACTGATTCTCCACTTCTCTATTCATTTTAACCGGCTAAGATCAGTATAGCCTTCAGGAAATGAGGCAGCGACGAGCCGGGGGCCGGCGCGTCGCCCGAAAAGGAACTCGTGTATTTCTCCTTGTTGTGTTGTTGTTCCTCTATGCCTGAGGGTGGCCCGGTTTGTCTGTGCCGGGCCAGGGATCAGGGACAGCCTGAAGGCGCTGGCTGGGGGGCGGTATCCGCGGCTTCTTCCACCGTCCCCCACCGGCGGGGGATTGCAGAATTACAAAGTCTGACCAGATATCCTGTTATCCGTCAACCAGGTGTGGAGAACCCGCAATATTTGGTATAAAATCAAAAACATCAGGCGAGTTATCATGAATTACGAATTGGTTACTGTCATCATAACGATTATTGCTACACAATGCGGCTTGGCAGCATTGATCTGGTCGCTTCATAAAGACATGGCAGAACTAAGAGAGCGTATGGCCCGTATTGAAGGCTTATTTGAAGGTTTTACCGGCAGGGAACGACAATAATTCACAACCTGCCAGGGAACAGAAAAATAAATCCCCTTCCCCCTCTGCCCCGCACATGTCAACACATTGACCTTAACCCGGATAGCTCACCAAATCGCTTAAAATCAGTATGCGGACTACGGAAACCTTGCTGGGCACCCTGCGCGAGGCGCCGGCGGATGCTGAGGTCATCAGTCACCAATTGATGTTACGGGCCGGCATGATCCGGAAGACCGCGGCGGGGATATATAACTGGCTGCCCCTGGGCTTGCGGGTCTTGCGTAAGGTTGAGGCTGTTGTTCGTGAGGAAATGGAGGCATCGGGCGCTCAGGAAGTATTGTTATCCGGTGTGCAGCCGGCTGAACTGTGGAGAGAATCCCGGCGTTGGGAGGAGTACGGTCCTGAATTATTGCGTTTTAAGGACCGGCATGAGCGGGACTTCTGTCTTGGCCCGACTCACGAAGAAATCATCACGGATTTAATCAGACATGAAATCCGCAGCTACAAACAACTGCCGGCCAACTTCTACCAGATCCAAACCAAATTCCGCGACGAGATTCGTCCCCGTTTCGGGATCATGCGAGCTCGCGAATTCATAATGAAAGACGCTTACTCCTTTCATCTCAACCAGGAATCCCTGGAAGAAACTTATCAACTGATGTACCGGACGTATTCACGCATTTTCGGCCGCCTGGGGCTGGAGTTCCGCCCGGTGGTTGCTGACAGCGGTAATATCGGTGGGAAAGTATCCCATGAATTCCACGTGCTGGCAGACTCCGGCGAAGACAGCATCGCGTTTTCAGAGGGCTCCGAATTCGCAACCAACGTGGAGCTCATTGCCGCGCCCGTTCCCGCGCATAAAAGACCGGAGCCGCTTGAGCCGCTGCAGAAAACCGCGACACCGGACCAGCATACCATCGACGATATCAGTGGCTTCTTCGACGTAAGCCCGGCGCGCTGCCTGAAAACGTTGATCGTCCGAGGCAACAACGACAATCTTGTCGCCCTGGTATTGCGGGGTGATCACGACCTGAATCGCCTGAAAGCGGAGAAACTGCCGGAAGTGGCAAAACCGTTGACATTCGCATCGCCTGAGGAGATTGGCAAACAGCTGGGCTGTGACATCGGTTCACTGGGCCCGGTCGGATTAGACATGCCCGTTATCGCCGATAATGACGCCCTGGTCCTGGCGGATTTTATCTGTGGCGCCAATGAGAACGGCTATCACCTCACGGGGGTGAACTGGCAGCGGGACCTGGATGAGCCCGGACGCGCCGACCTGCGCAACGTGGTGGACGGTGACCCCGCTCCCGATGCTTCCGGAACGTTGAAAATTGCCCGGGGCATTGAAGTGGGTCACATTTTTCAACTGGGAACCAAGTACAGCGAGGCCATGAAAGCCAACTGCCTGGATGAAACCGGCGAGGCGGTGAAGTTATTCATGGGTTGCTACGGCATCGGTGTGTCACGTATCGTTGCTGCCGCCATTGAACAAAATCACGATGACCGCGGGATCACCTGGCCGGACGCCCTGGCGCCGTTCCAGCTTGCCCTGGTACCCATCCATGCACACAAATCTCAACGCTTACGCGGGGCTGTTGAGGATTTATATCGACGACTTGTTAGCCGCGGCATAGATGTATTGCTGGATGACCGGAAGGAAAGACCGGGAGTCATGTTCGCCGATATGGAACTGATCGGCATACCCCACCGTTTCGTATTCAGCGAGCGTGGGCTGGATAACCATACCCTCGAGTACAAAGGCCGGCGCGATGCGCAAAGTACGGATGTCCCACTGGATCGCGCGGTTGAATTCATAAGGGAAAAAACCACGCATTGATCCCTTCGCTAACGAATACGAAAACCGTCAAACTGTTGCAATTCAGTTTCTTCCCATTCCAGTTTCAACACCGTTGCCGCGACAGGGCCGCGCTTCAACCACCTGCGAAACGTATCCAGCAGGGCCGCATCCCCCGTCGCCTGACCTTCCACACGCCCGTCCGGTAAATTCCTGACCCACCCCGTTATATTCAATAACCCGGCCTGCCGTTGCGCCGACTGACGGAAAAATACTCCCTGGACAAGGCCGCTTGCTCGGAAAGAGAAGGTTTTTTTCATAGTAGTTAACCCGCATAGTGTAATATAGAATGAGGATTCAACGTCCTTTTTTACGCACATGGCACTTAAGAGGACATGATTGTTTTTGCAAGAAAAAGAGAGAACAGGGGACAGAAAAATGACCGTTACAATTTACCACAACCCCCGTTGTACCAAATCAAGACAGACCCTGGAATTACTGCGCAGAAACGGGCTGGAACCGAGGATCATCGAATACCTGAAAAATCCTCCCAGCGAAAGCGAACTGAACGAGATATTGTCATTGCTGGGGCTGGCGCCCAGGGAACTGATGCGGAAAAAAGAAACGGTTTATAAAGACAACGGCCTGGATGCCCCCGACCTGTCTGATGAAAAACTGGTTGGCGCCCTGGTTGAGCACCCGATTCTGATAGAACGGCCGATTGTCCTGGCCAACGGCAAAGCCGCCATAGGACGCCCACCGGAAAATGTGCTCGAGATCATCTGAGCGATGGCTGACATATTGGTTTTATACTACAGCCGCTACGGCAATGTTGCGGAAATGGCCAGGCATGTCGGGCGCGGTGTGGAATCCGTTAAATCCTGCCGCGCGCTGGTCCGTACGGTCCCGGCCGTATCGACGGTGTGCGAAGCCGTAGCCGACAATATCCCTGCTGAAGGGCCGCCATTTGTGACCAACGACGATCTGGTTCGCTGTGACGGCATGGCCCTGGGAAGCCCGACCCGTTTCGGAAACATGGCGGCGCCAATGAAATATTTTCTTGATGGCACCGGGGATATCTGGCTGTCCAACAAACTTGCGGGCAAGCCCGCTGCCGTGTTTACTTCAACAAGTAGCCTGCACGGCGGCCAGGAGAGTACGCTCCTGTCAATGATGCTGCCGCTGTTGCACCACGGCATGGTTATTATGGGCGTGCCCTATTCGGAACCGGCTTTAACAAACACACAGTCCGGCGGTACGCCTTACGGCGCAAGCCATGTCGCCGGAATTGAAAGCAATAACAAGATCACCGGGGAGGAAAAACAGATCTGCATGACTATGGGAGCCAGGCTTGCCGAGTTGTCTTTGAAACTGTCGGCATGAGGATAGCTGACCGGTTCAGCCCGCATATTTCCGTCGATGACAAGCCACGGTGAGGTATGCGGGTCAGAGGGAAACGACTTGTGCGGACAGGATTTACCGGCTGTCTTTGAGGATTTCTTTTACAAACTCCACCGTCAGTTTTCTTTGCGCTACCAGGCTGTCGCGGTCCAGCCGGTCCAACCAACGGAATAAATTATGAGTATCCCGGTTAACCCGGTTAATCAGGAACTGCACTACCTGGTCAGTCAGTTCAAACCCGCGATCCTGTGCCCGGCGTTTTAACGCTGCGGTCTTGTTCTCGTCATCAAGCGGACGCAAGTGGAAACACAGGTCCCAAGACAGCCTTGATTTGAGGTCAGGAAGCCGGATATGGCTGCCCTGCGGACTTCGACCGGAGCTCATTACCAGGGGAGTTTTTGCGTCTTTCAGCCGGTTGAACAGGTGGAATAAGGCCATTTCCCATTGATCCTTTCCCGCCGCTTCTTCAATATCGTCCAGGCAGACCAAGTCGAGTTCCTCGAGGGAAGAGAACATCTCCGGTGTTAATTCATCGAGTCGGGTCAACGGTATGTAGGCGCACGGCCGCTCTGACAGCACAGCCGAGTTGCATACGGCCTGAAGCAGGTGACTCTTCCCTGTGCCTCGCTCTCCCCAGAGGTAGAGATTCCTGTGACTGCGACCCGTCGAGGCATCCAGCAAGCTCTTAACCACATCCTGGTTTATCCCGGGAACATAGGTTTCAAACGTATAGATATCGTAGCGGCCAAACCCCAACAGAAGTTGTGAGCGCGGCGGTGGGCTGCCTCCGCTCGTATCCAGCGGCTTGAATTTATGGCCCTGGTTAAATTCCAGCGACAGTTGCCGTTTGTA
>JAAXHV010000007.1:0-7111 GCA_012270695.1 Gammaproteobacteria bacterium
GTGCTGGGTTGGCAGACCTGCATATTTTCCAGGGCGCACAATTGTAAAAAACGCTCCAGCCTGGCGGAAGAATGTTCCGGTCCCTGGCCATCATAGCCATGTGGGAGAAATACGGTAAGACCGCAAAACCTCCCCCATTTTACTTCGCATGAGCTGATGAACTGGTCGAACACAACCTGTGCGCCATTGGCAAAATCACCGAACTGGGCCTCCCAGATCACCAGTGCATTCGGCTCGGCGCTGCTGTAACCATAGTCAAAGGCCAGTACGGCTTCTTCGGAAAGTGTTGAATTAATCACCAGGAACGAAGGTTGTCCCTCCTTGAGATGCTGCAAGGGTAAATACTTCTCACCGTCATCCTGGTTATGGATGACGGCATGGCGGTGGAAAAAAGTTCCGCGCCCGCTGTCCTGGCCGGATATCCGCACCGGGAAACCGGCATCCAGCAGCGCCGCATAGGCCAGGGTCTCCGCGTAACCCCAATCCATTTCCAGTTCGCCGGCGCCCATTTTTTTTCGGTTCTCTATGATCCTCGATACGGTCGGATGCAGGTTGAAACGATCCGGAACAGTGGTGAAACCTTCAGTCAGTCTGGTCACCGTTGCCGGGTGTATGGCTGTAATGACTTCCATGTCCCAGGAAGTATTTTTATACGGTTCGTAGTTGATTAAAAACCGCACATCGGCATTGCTTGCTTTGGCGCCGGCCACACTACGGTTGGATTCCAATGAGGTGACATAGGACTTGGCAGCGGCCTTGATTTCATCCTCTGTAACGATTTTTTCCCGTACCAGGCGTGCGGAATATATTTCCCTGATGTTCTTGAGTTCCCTGATTTTCCGGTACATGATAGGCTGGGTTGCAGCCGGTTCATCCGCTTCGCTGTGGCCGTGTCTGCGGTAACATACCATGTCGATAACCACGTCTTTTTTAAATTCCATGCGGAAATCCAAGGCCAGTTTGGCAATGTGTACGACTGCTTCCGGGTCATCTCCATTGACGTGAAAGATCGGCGCCTGCACCATCTTGGCAACGGCCGTGCAATACAGTGTTGAGCGTGAATCCAGGGGATCGCTTGTGGTAAAACCGATCTGGTTGTTGACGACGATATGGATAGTGCCGCCGGTGGAATAACCGCGAGTCTGAGACAGGTTGAACGTTTCCATCACCACGCCCTGGCCGGCGAAAGCCGCATCGCCGTGGATGAGGACAGGTAACACCTGGTTGCGGGATTTGTCGTGGCGCCGGTCCTGGCGGGCGCGCACGGAACCTTCCACAACCGGGTCGATAATCTCCAGGTGTGACGGGTTAAACGCCAGGGTCAAATGAATGGCGCCCCCCGGGGTTTGAATATCGGATGAATACCCCAGGTGATATTTTACGTCTCCGGAGCGGGTGTCTTCGGCGGCGGCTGTCTGGTTGCCGGCGCCCTCAAACTCACCGAACAATTCTCCGGGCAATTTGCCGATATTATTGATGAGTACGTTTATCCTGCCGCGGTGCGCCATGCCGATTACCACCTCGCGCACCCCGATTTCCCCACCCCACTGGACGACTTCATCAAGCAGTGGGATTAAGGCTTCACCCCCTTCCAGCGAGAAACGTTTTTGGCCCACGTATTTCCTGTGCAGGTATTGCTCCAGGGCATTGGCGGCGATAATACGTTCCAGGATCCGTTTTCTTTTCTCCGGCGGGAATTGGGGAGAACCCCTGGCTTCTTCCAGTCTTTTCTGGATCCAGCGCTTTTCCTTTGTTTCGTTCATGTACATGTATTCAGCGCCGATCGACCGGCAATAAGTGGTCTTGACGATATCGATTATCTCAGCCAGAGGCAGTTCATTGGGGGCAAACAGCGAACCCGTGTTAAATATTCGCCCCATGTCTTCATCGGTGAAATGATAATAATCAGGATCCAGCTCGGGCACTTCCGGTCGTACATATTGTTTCAGGGGATCCAAATCGGCCTGTTGGTGACCGCGAAAGCGGTGCGCGTTGATCAGCTGTAATACCAAAGCCTGTTTCTTATTGTCCGTGTTAACGGCATCGGTTTGCGGCAACGCCGGGGTAGGCCCATTGCTGTCTTTTGCCGCCGGTTGCGGCGTCTCCCCTGTCGGCACGGAGGTAATCTCGGCTTCCGCGCTTTCCTGTTGCAGATTATCAAAGTATTCCCGCCATTCTGCGGCTACGCTGGCAGGGTTATCCAGGTAGCGTTCATATATTTCTTCGATAAACGCGGTATTGGCGCTGTAAAGATGGGATGGTTCAGGCGTGCTCATCGTTTTTCCGCGTTTCTGCCATAGTTTTGTCTGATATTTTCGGGAGTTGTGCGCAATTTTTCACTCTGATACACGAGATAAGGCGAGATTATATGACAACTTCTTGAAATTATCCATGAACACTTCCGTAACATACTAAACTATAAGATGTTTTATCTTACAAACGGATTTTAACCGAGGCGGACTTGAACATATTGACTTGCGGTATGCTCCCATAGATGTATGCTAGAAACATAACATAAAAATAAAGTTGCAAATTCCCCCTGTAGATGGAGGCGGTTTCATGACGCGTACAGTTACAATTACCGATAATAAAACCGGCAGACAACTCGAGTGCCCGGTCTCTGAGGGCACTTACGGTCCTCCGGTTATTAATACCCAATCCCTGTACAAGGAACTGGGTATGTTTACCTTGGATCCGGGTTACGCGACAACAGCTAGTTGCCGCAGCGCGATTACCTACCTGGATGGCGAGAAAGGGATACTGTTACACCGCGGCTACCCGATAGAACAACTGGCACAGAACAGCACCTTCCTGGAAGTGGTCTATTTGTTGATCCACGGTGAATTACCAACCCGGCAGCAGATGGATGAGTGGGATCATTCCATAAAAATGCACATGATGACTCACGAGCACCTCGCCCGGTTTTACTCAGCCTATCGCTATGACGCGCACCCCATGTCGATCATGGCGGGTGTGACCAGCGCTATCGCGTCGTACTACCATGATCGTACAGATATCAGCGATCCTGATAACAGATTGATTACTGCCAGGCGCGTAGTCGCCAAGATTCCCAACGTGGCGTCCAAATGCTACCGCTACGCTTCCGGCCTGCCTTTTGTCTATCCCGATAATTCACGCAGTTATATAGAAAATTTTATGTACATGACGTTTTCATGGCCTACGGAAGACTATGAACCACCGGCAGTTGCCATACGCGCCCTGGATCTCCTGTTTATCCTGCATGCCGACCACGAACAGAATGCCAGCACCTCGACCGTGCGTCTGGCCGGCAGCTCAGAGGCCAATCCGTTTGCCTGTGTTGCCGCAGGTATTACAACTCTGTGGGGCAAATCCCATGGAGGCGCCAACGAGGCCGTGATCCGTATGCTGGAGGAAATAGGCAATCCATCCAACGTTCCGAAATACGTTGCTAAGGCAAAAGACAAGAACGACCCCTTCAGGTTGATGGGCTTCGGGCACCGGGTCTACAAGAACTACGACCCCAGGGCAATAATCATTCGTGAAGCATGCCATGACTTATTGGATGAAATGAACCTGAACCAGCCCTTGTTTGAAATAGCCATGGAACTGGAACGGATAGCCCTGGAAGATGAATATTTTATCGAGCGCAAACTGTATCCCAACGTTGATTTTTATTCAGGTCTGATCTACCAGGCCCTGCGTATTCCCGCGTCCATGTTTACGGTGATGTTCGCCCTGGCGCGCAGCGCCGGCTGGATTGCCCAGTGGATGGAATTGATGGAGGATAAGGATTTTCGCATCGGTCGTCCGCGCCAGTTGTATATCGGCGAAAAATCCCGCGATTACGTACCCATTGGGGAGAGGTGAGCATGAAACCCCCGGTACGAGTTGCCGTCACCGGCGCTGCCGGTCAAATCGGCTATGCCTTGTTGTTCCGGGTTGCCGCCGGAGAGTTTCTGGGCAGGGATCAACCGGTGATTTTACAACTTCTTGAAATTCCTCCCGCATTGCCGGCATTGGACGGGGTGGTCATGGAATTGGATGATTGCGCGTTTGCAACGCTGGCCGGTGTGGTGACCACCTCTGATCCTGATGTTGCGTTCAGGGATGCAGATTTTGCCTTCCTGGTCGGGGCAAAACCGCGCGGAGCCGGAATGGAGCGTGCAGACCTGTTGTTGAGCAATGCCGAAATCTTCAACGTACAGGGCAGGGCGCTGAATGATCATGCAAGTCGTGACGTTAAAGTCCTCGTTATTGGCAACCCGGCCAATACGAATGCCCTGATTACCCTGAAAAATGCGCCCGATCTGGACCCGTGCCAGATCATGGCGATGATGCGTCTTGACCATAACAGGGCGCTGGCAATGCTTGCCGCCCGGGTTCAGTGCCCGGTAGACCTTATCCGTAAACTGACCGTCTGGGGGAATCATTCAACCACGCAATACCCGGATCTGCATCATGCCCTGGTGGATAAAAAACCGGCAATGGATCTGGTCGAACAGAGCTGGTATGAAAATGACTTTATTCCCGGAGTGGCAAAGCGCGGCGCCGAAATTATCAAGGCCCGGGGCGCATCCAGCGCCGCATCTGCGGCAAACGCCATCCTCGACCATAGCCGTGACTGGGTACTCGGCACCCCTGAACATGACTGGACCAGTATGGCTGTCGCTACCGATGGGTCATACGGTATTCAGGAAGGCCTTGTTTATTCCTTGCCGGTTGCCTGTGCCGGTGGTGGGTATGAGATAATCCAAGGGCTGGATATCAATGAATTCAGCAGGGCAAAGATGGCGGAAACGCAGGCGGAACTGGAACAGGAAAGAGACGCGATCAAGCATTTGTTTTAATGGGACAACGTACTGACCCTGCAGTTGCAGGTTGCCGTCCCCGGTAATCTGTGTTAAGAATAATAAGGAACCTCTGAGACAACCAGAGGTTCTCTGTTGTTTGCGCTGGTGTTACCAATCACATGGTCCGAATACGTTCACAAATTGATGCAGACGGCTTTCGCGCTAACGTGGCGATCGTGTTGTTCAACCATGAGCACCGCCTGTTCTGGGCAAAGCGGGTGGGAATGGATGCCTGGCAGTTTCCCCAGGGCGGCATCAGACCGGACGAATCTGCTGAAGCGGCCATGTTCAGGGAGTTGTATGAGGAAGTCGGGCTGTTGCCTGAACACGTGGAAGTGGTTGGAGTCAGCCGGGATTGGTTTCAATACAGGCTACCGAAAAAATACATCCGGCGTCATGTCAGGCCGCTCTGCATCGGTCAGAAACAACGCTGGTACCTGCTTAAACTGACAGGTGATGAAAGCAACGTCAACCTGGCCTCAAGCCGGCGCCCGGAATTTGACCACTGGCGCTGGGTAGACTTCTCTGAGCCTGCCAGAAGCGTCGTGTTCTTTAAAAGAGACGTCTATAAACGCGCATTGGCGGAACTGAAACCGCTGATGAAAGTGCAGTCTCTATATGAAGGTTAATTAACGAATTAATCTCCCTGGTTCGACTTCTCCATCATCAGCAACGGCAACAGGCGACGGATGGCCCGGTTCTTTATCCGCACGACGGCGCCCATATAAAAATCGGGATTGACCCCACTCTCAGTCAATGCGGTTTCCAGGTCAGCCAGGATTGAACTGCAGGTCTCGGCTGCATTGCCTGCGACTACGCGAATATCCGCACTGGATGCCAAATTCTCCCGTCCGTCCTTCTGCAAACAACTTGTATACGCCAGGTTTGCTTCGGCCATCAATTTCATTTCTATGCTGTCAAATGAGTTTCTCAGCGGCGTTTCAGCAAATGCCGTGACGCCGACAAAATACAGAAATATCATTAATCCATATTTCATGGTCCAGTGTAACAGGGTGACGGAATTCAATTCCGTCCCCATGCGTACGGCGCTAACCATGATCTTCGAGCAAACTGCGCAACATCCAGGCGTTTTTCTCATGTATTTGCATACGTTGCGTCAACAGGTCCGCCGAGGGTTCATCATTGGCGCTTTCCACTACCGGGAAAACACTCCTGGCCGTTCTGACGACGGCCTCCTGACCCTGGACCAGTTGTCTTATCATCTCTTGCGCGCCGGGCACTCCGGTTTCCTCGGGGATCGAAGATAACCGGCTGAATTGCTGGTAAGACCCGGGGGCCGCGACCCCCAGTGCCCTGATACGCTCTGCGATTTCATCCACTGCTGTTGCCAGTTCCGTATAGTGCTGCTCGAACAGGGTATGCAAGGTAGAGAACATCGGGCCGGTCACGTTCCAGTGAAAATTATGCGTCTTGAGATACAGTGTATAGCTGTCGGCCAGTAACCTGGACAAACCTTCAGCTATCTGTTGCCGGTGATCTTCGGAAATACCAATATCTATCTGCATGTTATCCTCCTGTCTGGTAACGTGTTTGTCAGAAACAGCATAGCGTAATATACCTGAAATAAACCAGAACTGTTTCAATACAACGTCGCTGGTTTTCATATAAACTGTCGCCATGTATAGGGATGCTATCACACTGGCCAGGACCTTTTGTTATATGTGCCTGCTGAAGTATCGACCCCAGGATATTCCCGCTTCCCGGGAGTTGTTGCTACTCAGTGTCATGATTTATTTCCTGCTGGATTTACTGCTGGCAAAGTTGGATGCGAACATAAAGAATGCCTTGCCGGCAGCGCTGGTCGATACTGTTTTTTTATTGGTATTCGTCCTGGCGCTGCTGTTGTTGTGTCGTAAGGTAAACAGGTGGGCTCAGACTGTGACGGCACTGGCAGGAACCGGGATAGTATTCGGTCTGCTGCTCATGCCGGCTGTCATCTCCCTGTCCGGATCCGATACAATGACACCTGTTCAACAAATTTTGTCCATACTCCTTTACCCCGTGCTCATCTGGTTCGTGGTTGTAGTTGCGCACATTTTCCGGCATGCCATGTCGTCCTCATTCGCCCTCGGCGCATTCGTTTCGCTGCTATATCTGTTGCTGGGGGTATTCATCGAATTCAGTATCGTCTATCCGGATTCATGAAGCTGCACATACTCGGGATTTGCGGCACATTTATGGGCGGCATCGCCCGCCTGGCACAACAACTTGGCCACCAGGTTGCCGGCAGTGATCAGAACGTCTATCCGCCCATGAGT
>JAAXHV010000007.1:7129-15898 GCA_012270695.1 Gammaproteobacteria bacterium
TGGCTCGACCCTCGGCCGGACCTGGTCATCATCGGGAATGCCCTGTCCCGGGGCAACAACAGCGTTGAGTACGTTCTGGCGCAGAAGATACCCTACATATCCGGGCCGCAATGGCTGGCCGAAAATGTTTTGCCGGGGCGCATGGTATTTGCCGTCTCCGGTACACACGGCAAAACCACCACTGCAAGCATTCTTGCCTGGATCTTGCATGCCGCAGGAGGGGACCCCGGATTTTTGATCGGCGGGGTTCCGGAGAATTTCGGGTGCTCCGCGACGATCGGCGGTTCGGATCTGTTCGTGGTTGAGGCCGATGAATACGACACGGCTTTTTTTGATAAGCGTTCGAAGTTTGTCCACTATCACCCTGATGTGTTAATCATCAATAATATAGAATATGATCACGCGGATATATTCCCCGACGTAGCAGCGATTCAAAAGCAGTTTCACCACCTTGTCCGAACAGTTCCCGGCAAGGGCCGGATTATTGTGAGGGCAGGAAGCGCGCATATTGATACGCTGCTGGAGATGGGAAGCTGGTCGCCGGTCACCCGCTTTGGCGGGGTTTCTTCCGCTTGGCATACCGTACCGTTGAACCAGGATTATTCGGAATTTCAGGTAATCCATGCAGGACAGGTAGCGGGGAGTGTGAACTGGTCGTTATTTGGTGAACATAACGCGGAAAATGCCTTGGCGGCGCTGATTGCGGCGCAGCAGGCCGGTGTTCTCCCGCAGCAAGCCTGTGCAAGCCTGTCCGGTTTTAACAGCGTAAAGCGGCGTTTACAACTGCTGGCATCAGTCGGTAGTGTTTCAGTTTATGATGATTTTGCCCACCATCCGACGGCCATCAGACGTGCATTGCAGGCGCTGAGAAACCGCATCGGCAGGCAGCGTCTCATTGCCGTGCTGGAATTGCGTTCGAATACGATGAAAGCAGGAATACATAAACATATTCTGGCCGAGGCCCTGAGTAGCGCGGACCTGGTCTGCGTGTATGAACCCCCGGGTCTGGGCTGGGACCTGCGCGGGTGTCTCAATGGTCTGGGTGACAAGCTGTGCGTATTCCCCACGGTGGAAGACATTGTGGCTCAACTGGGTCGGTTAAAGATGCCGCACGATCATATCCTGATCATGAGTAATGGCGGGTTTGAAAATATTTACCGGCGGTTGATTGAGAGGTTGTCGAGCTGATGCACAACATCCCCCTGTTCCCGCTGCATACGGTTTTGTACCCCCATGGGCGTCTGCCGTTGCGGATATTCGAACCCCGCTACCTGGACATGGTCAGCGACTGCATGAAAACCGATAGCGGATTTGGGGTTTGTCTGATAAGACAGGGGACTGAAACCGGCCCGGCGGCCGACTGTTTCAACACGGGCACCTACGCGGAAATTATTGATTTCTCCCGCCAGCCTGACGGCTTGTTGACCATTACCTTACAGGGGAAAAGACGCTTCAGGGTTTTACAGACGGCCGTTCGGAACAATAATCTACTCACCGGGGAAATCAACTGGATCCCCCCGAATGAAGCAGGGGAAAGTCCGGAGGAGTACTCGATGCTTAAGGAGCTATACCTTCATATCGTCGAGAATTACGAGACTTTTTATGCACATGAAGACCACGAAACGGTCAGTCCGGCTGTACTCAGTTACCGGCTGGCTGAATTTTTACCATTTGACAATGACGTCAAACAGGAAATCCTGGAAACAGACAGCGCGCAGGCCCGGCTGGAGCTGGTCAAGACCAACCTGATGAGCATGGAGTGAATTTGAACCATCGTATACAATAGCAGGGCCAGGCATTGCATTATCCAGATCTAACCAAATCCGTAGAACCGGCCACGCTCAGCCTGGTTGGCCTGACGCCGATGCTGGCGGTATGTACGACGCTGTTGAGCGGTCTGTCGATGGGACTCGCCTACCTTGCCGTGTTAATCCTGACCAGTGTAACCGCGTCCTGTGGCAGACGCTTTATTTCGGGGAGGTTCAAACTTGTTTATTTGTTGCTGATATCGGCGGCCTGGGTCTCAATCATCGATTTACTGTTGCAGGCCTGGTGTTATCCGATCAGGAACCAGCTGGGTATTTACCTGTTTTTGCTGGCTATGAATACTACTCTCCTGTTCCATCTTGAGGCATCCACGCTGCAGCAAAGTTTCAGGGAGTGTGCGCGGGCCAGCGTGAAAACAGCCCTGACAGGCGCCACCTTGCTCACTGTGATGGGTCTGTCGCGCGAGCTGACGGCCCAGGGGGGTATCCTGACGGATATCCACCTGTTGTCCCATGTTGAACGATTGGCTTCTTTGCAACCTTTCTACATTTTTACTTCGGGATTACACCTGTTTGACAGCAGCGCCGGCGCGTTCATCGTTTTCGGCTTATTGCTGGCAGCCTTGTCACTTTCGAACCCCGGGCTAAGGAGCATCCGCTCTTCCTGACTGGCAGCAGACGATTGAACAAGACCAGACGTGCGCAAATTTTTTCACTGTTAAGGCAGCACAACCCGGCGCCCACCACGGAATTGCATTATTCCAGCTCTTTCGAGTTGCTCGTTTCCGTGATCCTGTCGGCGCAGGCAACGGACGTCAGCGTCAACAAGGCCACGCAAGACCTGTTCAGGGTGGCCAATACGCCGGAACAGTTTATCCGCCTGGGCGAACAGGGATTGAAGCGATATATCAAATCAATCGGCCTGTACAATACAAAAGCCGAAAACATTATCAAGACCTGCCATATCCTGGTCGATACCCACGCCGGCAAGGTCCCCGAGAACCGGGAAGCGCTGGAAAAACTGCCTGGCGTCGGCAGGAAAACGGCAAACGTCATCCTCAATACCGCCTTCGGCCAACCCACCATTGCCGTCGATACCCACATATTCCGGGTATCCAACCGCACCGGCCTGGCGCCGGGCAAAAACGTTCTGGAAGTCGAACTACGACTGCTGAAGCACGTCCCCGCCGAGTACATGAAAGACGCCCACCACTGGCTGATCCTGCACGGCCGCTATACCTGCACCGCGCGCAAACCGAAATGCGATGTCTGCGTTATCCATGACCTGTGCGAGTGGAAGGAGAAGAAAATGTTCAGGGACGTTGAACAGGGTCGGTAATGTGAATTGTCAGACACTCATACTAAATTAGTCAAGCAAATGGTTCCTCAGTAAATCCGCTCACGCTCACAGGATAGAGCACCTCTCGTCACTTCCTGATTTTAACGAGTATCACGGAAATATTGTCTTTCCCGCCGTTTTCGTTTGCCCTCTGTACCAGTTCCCGGGCTGCTTGATCCAGATCACTGTCATGCTCAGTCAGAGTTGCCTGAATGTCGCTATCGTTGACCATATCAGTCAACCCATCGGAGCACAGCAGGTAAGTATCTCCCGGCAGGACAGACTCCTCCATCACATCGACCAGTACATCTTCCTCAACTCCCAGGGCCCGGTCCAGCCAGGGCCAGGTGAAATGGTCTTCGGTCAGTTGTGTAAAGTTCTGTCCCCTTTTTCGGTACAGGCGTGAGTCGCCCACGTGGGCGGTTGTAATCAGGTCATCGTGAAAAACACAAACTACGATGGTGGTTCCCATTCCCCGGTACTCGGCCTCTTTTTGAGCCTTGGCATGGATGGCCGAATTCGCATGAATGACTGCTTGTTCCACGACGCGAGAGATGCTGCTTAACCCGGTCTCATCGTCTGTCCGGTTACTGCCTGCATCCTTGAGCCCTTGCAGGATTTGCTCATGGGTCACAGTCACAGCAAGAGCGCTGGCGACTTCTCCGGCGTTGTGTCCGCCCAGACCATCGGCCAGGATCACGACGCCTGTATCAGCGTCGGTTAAAATGCTGTCTTCATTCTGAAGGCGCTTTCTACCCCTGTCAGAGAGGGCCGCGCTAGTGATGTTCCCGGTAGCGTTCACTGTACCGGCTTGTGGAAATACTTAACCCGGGTTATCGCTCCAGATATTGGAGCTTGCCCTCTACCTCTTTCCAGTCGTCTGCGTCAGCCGGCGCATCCTTCATTTCATTGATGACAGGCCACTCCCTGGAGAGTTCTGCGTTCAGCTCGATGAATTGCTGCATGCTCTCATCGACGTCTTCATCGGACATAATGGCATCAACCGGGCATTCCGGTTCACATAAGGTGCAATCAATACACTCGTCAGGGTCGATGACCAGCATATTCGGGCCTTCATGGAAGCAATCGACCGGGCATACTTCTACGCAATCAGTGTATTTACATTTTATGCAGCTTTCTGTAACGACAAAAGTCATAGCAAGATCCTACCACAGGTTGAGTCCCGTTATTATAGCCTTAAACTATAACCTGTTTATAGTTTTTGAAATTAGTCCGATTCGCACAAGCGGTACAATATTTCCAAGGCCTGTTTGGGCGTGATGCTGTCCGGGTCAACCTCATTCAATATTTCCCGCAATTCATCGTGCTGATGGAACAAGTCCTGCTGCGGCGTGTCCGGAAGCAGGTCTACAGTATTCTTTTCCATGATGTCGAGCTGGTGGTTCGCCTGGTTGATGACTGCGCGGGGAATGCCTGCCAGTTGCGCCACCTGAATCCCGTAACTCCGATTCGTGGCGCCGGGTTTGACAGTGTATAAAAAAACGATCTCGTTATTGTGTTTGATCGCGTCCAGGTGCGCGTTCTTTACGGTATCCATGAGTTCCGGCAAGGCAGTCAATTCGAAATAATGGGTGGCGAACAGGGTAAAAGCCCGGATCTTGTTTGCCAGGTGGGCGGCGCAGGCCCAGGCCAGGGCGAGGCCGTCGTAGGTGCTGGTGCCGCGGCCTATCTCGTCTATCAATACCAGGCTCCTGTCCGTAGCGTTGTTCAGGATCGTTGCGGTTTCGACCATCTCGGCCATGAAGGTGGATTTCCCGGAGGAAATATCATCGACCGCGCCGATGCGGGTGAAGATACGGTCAACAGGGCCAAGCACTGCCTTGTCGGCCGGGACGAAACTGCCGATATGCGCCAACAGCACAATGAGCGCAGTCTGGCGCATGTATGTTGATTTACCTCCCATGTTCGGACCGGTAATCAACAACATTCTGGTGGAATCGTCCAGCAGGATGTCGTTGGCAATAAAGGGATTGCTCTGCAGTCGTTCGATTACCGCGTGACGGCCTGCCCGGATATCCAGTCCGGGGGTCTCGATGAATTCGGGTTGGCAGTAATCCAGCGCGTCTGCCCGCTCGGCGAAACAGGCCAGCACGTCTATCTCGCAAAGCGCTGCCGCGGTTATTTGCAAAGGGGCCAGGTCGGCACAAATACGGTCCTGGATCTGCTCATACAGTAATTTTTCCCGCGCCAGTGCGCGTTCCTTTGCGCTCAGCACTTTATCTTCGAAGTCCTTTAATTCCGCGGTGATGAAGCGTTCCGTGGATTTCAGGGTTTGCCTCCTGTGATACCTTTTCGGAACGGCTTCGCTGTGTGATCGGGAAATTTCGATATAGTAGCCATGTACGCGGTTAAATCCCACTTTCAGCGTGGGTATGCCGGTCTGATCCCGTTCGCGTTCTTCAAGCGAGTTCAGGAATGTCCCGGCATCCCGGCCCAGTTGCCGCAGTTGGTCCAGTTCAGCATCAAAACCCTGAGCGATCACGCCGCCGTCCCGGATACTTGCAGCTGGTGTTTCCAGTAACGCATCTCCCAGGAACGTTTTTAACTCCGGGAATTCATGGATCACATCGTTGAGTTCACTGAGGCGTGGACTATTTATTCTCCCCAGTGTGGATTTCATGTCGGGCAGGCGGAGCAACGACTTATGCAGTTGCGACAAATCCCTGGGGCGCGCGGATTTCAGGGCAACCCGGGCCAGGATGCGCTCCAGATCGTTCACGTGTTTCAATGATTCGTGGACGGCATGGTGAGTGTTGCCGGTTGACAGGAGGTTGACGGCATCATGGCGCAGACGCAGGGTCTGTTGATCACGCAGGGGCCGGTTCAGCCAGCGTCTGAGCAGCCGGCTGCCCATAGTCGTCGCCGTCGTGTCCAATACACCCAACAGGCTGTTTGCTTTCTGGCCGCTGAGGTCCTGTTCGAGTTCCAGGTTGCGACGGCTGACGGCATCAACAATGATGCTGTCTGAGCGGTATTCAACCTTGAGCGGTTGCAGGTGCAGTAACGCCGTACTCTGGGTTTCATGAACGTATTGCAACAGCGCTCCGGCAGCCGCGGTTGCCGTCTCCAACTCGGCGCAACCCAGCCCATTCAATTCATTCACCTGGTATTGCCGCTTGATGATATTTGCGGCCGTGGAGTGATCGAACTGCCAGGCGGCGCGGGATACTACGTTTTTACAGGATATGCCCGGGTTTTCTTCCAGTCCACTTCCTTCGCAAATTAACAGTTCGGCGGGCTGCAAACGGGCTAACTCGTCCTGCAAGGAACTCAACTCCGGGGTCTGGCTGAGAGTGAAGCGCCCATCTGCAAGATTAAGAGAAGCGATACCGTATTCATTGGTGAGAACATGAATGCAGACTAGCAGGTTGTCGGTCTTTTCTTCGAGCAACAACTCGTCCGTAACGGTGCCTGGAGTGACCACGCGGGTCACCTTTCTCTCAACCGGCCCCTTGGCCAGAGCAGGGTCGCCGATTTGCTCGCAGATAGCGACCGATTCACCTGACCGGATCAACTTTGCCAGGTACGAATCAACGGCATGGTAAGGTACGCCAGCCATAGGGATGACCTGGTTGTCGGACTTGCCCCGGGAGGTCAGGGTGATGTCGAGCAGACGGGCCGCTTTGCGCGCATCCTCAAAAAACAGTTCGTAGAAGTCGCCCATGCGAAAGAACAGCAGGATATCGGGATAGTCAGCTTTAAAGCCCAGATATTGCTGCATGACCGGGGTGTGCGCGGAGTAATTTGCGGGCATTGGTTTATTCTGCTGACAACGCTGCTGTCCTGACGTGTATGATATCGACCGGATACTATTATAAGGAATTATTTTTTCTGCTGGGTTCCGGGTCAAGTCCGGAACGACGAAAAGGAACGCCTGGTGGTAAGCAAAAAATAAACTTCCGGGTTTCTCTTGAAATTCTGCATCATCAACCCCAGATTAGGCGGCTGGACACTTTAGATTCATGACGGGGATACCATGACTGTAGATACAAAAAAAGAAGCGCTTGGTTTTCAAACCGAGGTCCAGCAGTTACTGGACCTGATGATCCGTTCCTTGTACAGCAACCAGGAGATCTTCCTGCGTGAACTGATTTCAAATGCCTCCGACGCTGCGGACAGGCTGCGGTTTGAGGGATTGCAGGACGACGGCCTGTTTGAGGATGAGCCGGAACTGAAAATCAGGGTGGAATATAACAAGAGTCAGAAGACGATCACCGTCCTGGACAACGGTATAGGAATGTCCAGGCAGGAGGTGATAGACAACCTGGGGACCATTGCCAAGTCGGGCACCAAGCAGTTTTTTGCCTCCCTCACCGGTGACCAGACCAAGGATTCACAACTGATAGGCCAGTTCGGCGTAGGATTTTATTCTTCGTTTATCGTCGCGGAAAAAGTGGAGGTGGTTACCCGTCGTGCGGGCTTGCCCCGGGCGGAGGGCGTGCGCTGGATATCCGACGGCAAGAGCGAATATACCGTGGAGACCGTGGACCGGCCAAAGCGCGGCACCAAGGTGGTTTTGTACCTGCGCAAAGAGGCCTCAGACTTCCTGGACGGTTATCGGTTACGCAGTATCATCAACAAGTATTCGGATCATATCTCCCTGCCCATCGTCATGCCGAAAGAGGGCAAGGATGAAAAGGGAGAGGATACAGTCAACGCGGCAACGGCATTGTGGACGCGCAATAAAAAAGACATCAAGGAGGAGGAATATAATGAGTTCTATAAAACCGTATCCCACGATTTTGAGGAGCCGCTTTGCCATATCCACAACAAGGTGGAAGGCAAGCTGGAATATACCAGCCTGTTGTTCATCCCCCAGCGCGCACCGTTCGATTTGTGGGACCGGGAACAACGACACGGCGTCAAATTGTATGTGAAGCGCGTCTTTATCATGGATGACGCAAAACAGTTACTGCCCCCGTACCTGCGTTTCGTGAAGGGCATGGTGGATTCCGATGATTTGCCCCTGAATATCTCCAGGGAAATATTGCAACAGAACAAGATCATCGAAACCATCCGTTCGGGTTGTACGAAAAAGATCATGGACCTGCTGAGTAAACTGGCGGACAAGGAAGCAGACAAGTACAAGCAATTCTGGCAGACGTTTGGAAGAGTCATGAAGGAAGGTGTCATTGATGCGCCGGATAAACGCGAGGAAATTGCGAAATTGTTCCGCTTCAAGTCCACCCATGAAGACACGGAGGAAGAGATGGTCTCCCTGGACGTCTATATTTCCAGGATGAAGGAGGGCCAGAAAGCGATTTACTATGTAACTGCCGAGAATTACGCTACCGCAAAAAACAGCCCTCACCTCGAGATATTCCGCAAAAAAGAGATCGAAGTCCTGTTGCTCACCGACCCCATCGACGAATGGCTGGTTTCCCACCTGACTGAATATCAGGAGAAACCGCTACGGTCCGTGAACAAGGGCGAGTTGGACCTGGACGATCTTGCGGATGAGAAGAGCGATGATGAAACCGATGAAACAGCGGATGACAAGCTGGATGATTTCACTAAACGTATTGAGAAAGTCCTGGATGAACGGGTAAAAGAGGTGCGCATCACCCGGCGCCTGACCGACTCGCCCGCCTGTCTGGTAGCCGACGAACACGAAATGGGCCGCCACCTGGAGCAGATCCTGAA
>JAAXHV010000008.1 GCA_012270695.1 Gammaproteobacteria bacterium
AACTATCCGGGATGTTAAATTTTGTTGAAATCAGGAGATAAAGAAAATGTCCGGGCATCAATTATTTCAAATTGTGTTTTGCAGTTTAATTATTTTTACATCTTTGCCATTAAGGGCAGATAGTGAAGTAGTGGGAAAGTCATCGCCCATACCGTTGAGACTTGAACCCTCGACAATTCCTTATGCAGAGATGAATACTGATATGCCCCCATGGCCTGAGGAAGACATACTTTCGGGTGTGTCTGAACACCGGTATAAGACATTATATTCAGGTGATATCGATGTGAGTATTTACGAAGCGAAACCAATGAAATTACGTTTAAGGGACTTTCCCGTTGATGAATTTGTAATGGTAATCAGCGGTAAACTGATACTTACGGCCGATGGAGGTACTCCACAGCATTATGATGTCGGGGAAACTGTGCTGGTACCAAAAGGATTCACCGGGACCTGGGAAATGCAGGGCAATTTTCGGGAGATGGTTGTGATAATTAATAAAGCGTTACGTGAGTGAAGTGGCGCCATCGCCGATTCCGCGTATTTGAACGGTTTCGATAATTTCTGGCAGCAGGCAGTGGATGTTATGTGGGGGCTGCCGCTGGTTTTCCTGGTTGCCGCCACGGCGTTGTATTTCGCTTTTCTCTGCCGTTTATTGCCGTTCCTGCGCCTGCGCCATACTATAGACCTGTTACGGGGCAGGTACGACAATCCCGGCGACCCCGGAGAAATCCCGCATTTCCAGGCGCTCTCATCCGCATTGTCCGGTACCATCGGTATGGGCAATATTGCCGGAGTGGCCATTGCCATCAGTATGGGCGGGCCGGGCGCCATCTTCTGGATGTGGGTGGCGGGTTTACTGGGCATGTGCACAAAGTTCTTCACCTGCACGCTTGCCTGCATGTACCGGCGGCAGGATGAAGACGGCATTGCGCAGGGCGGCCCCATGTATTTTATTGAAGTCGGGCTGGGGCCTCGCTTCAAGCCTCTTGCCCTGATGTTTGCCGTATGCGGCATGATGGGCTGCCTGCCCCTGTTCCAGGCCAACCAGTTTGCCGGCCTGTTGCAGGCCGAATGGGGTGTCGATCGGACGATTACCGGCCTTGTCGCAATGGTTTTTGTCGGGTCCGTGATCCTGGGCGGCATCAGGCGGGTCGGCGCGGCGACATCACGGCTGGTGCCGCTCATGTTCGTGCTCTATTTTTTCTCAAGCATGCTGGTGATCATCTCCCATTACGAAGTGATCCCGGCTTTGTTTGCGGAAATATTCAGCGCGGCCTTCGGCGGCCAGGCGCTGCTGGGCGGGGCGGTAGGGCTCACATTCAAGGAGGTACTGGTGACCGGGGTCAAGCGCGCGGTTTTCTCCAATGAGGCGGGGCTGGGAACCGAGGCCCTGGCCCATGGCGCAGCGCAGACCAGGGAACCGATCCGTGAAGGCCTGGTGGCCATGACGGGCCCTTTTATCGACACGATTATTGTCTGCACCCTCACTGCATTGGTGATACTCAGCGCCGGCATCCCGCCATCGGGCAACGGCGTCGTGATGACAGCCGATGCCTTTGAGCAGACCCTGCCATACCTGGGCAGTGTCGTCCTG
>JAAXHV010000009.1 GCA_012270695.1 Gammaproteobacteria bacterium
CCGTGGCCGTCATTCATTACTTCATGGGTATTGCCGTTGGCGTTGCGGTAATCGCCGATGCCGCCCGGGCCGGTCCAGTCGGGACCCACCCCGGTCAGGGGGACCGGGAGTGTCTGGGCGTTCGCGCTGCGCATCAGTCCCGGGGCGTTGGCATACAGCAACCCGGCGCCGGCGCCGATCAATGCGCTGCCGATAAAATCCCTGCGGGTGATATCAGCGTCAAAACCAAGTAACTTATCGTCGCGAATGTTTTTTTTCTGTCTTGTCATGTCATCGCCCTTTGAAGCCGGTATTGGTTGGTATCATCAGTCGTGTCAGAAACGGTAGGAAACATAACCCCCTGCCCAGCGCGGCGGACCATAGACCTGCTCAATAATGCCATCACCGGTCGGCGGCACATCGGGTGGAACAAACAGATCACCCGCAGCGAGGTCCAGCAGGTATAAACGGTGTTTCGCATCCGTGAAGTTCCTGACGAACGCACCCAGTTCCCATTTATCATCCCCTGTGATGTAGGTAAGGCGGAGATTGCCGATGAAATACGATTCTTCTTTGGAACCTGCTGAATTGAATACGTCCAGGTATTGATCGTCATTGTAGTTGCCGTCAATCTGGAACGCCAGTTCGCCCCCGGCGAACGGCCAGGTATGACGCGCCAGGAAATTGATGCTGAACGACGGTGCGTTGGGCAGTTCGTTATCCTCTATGTGTTGCAACGGCAGCACGATCCCGAAGAAATCCTGTACCGTGGGGACCTCGTCAATCTCCGAATCGATGAACGAGATACCCGCCACCAGGTCAAGCCGATCGGCAGGGGACCAGGCCAGTTCTATCTCTCCTCCATAGGCTTCGGCATCGGTATTGCGGATTTCCGGGAATGCGGCAATCAGGCCGAATGCCTGGTAGTTCTTGTAATCGTAATAGAAACCGGTGGCATTAAGACGCATAGCCTGCTCCGGGAAGGTGCTCTTGAACCCGATTTCGTAGGAATACAGGACTTCCTCTTTGTGTTGTAAATTTTCAAGGGTGCTGAAAAATGTCGTGAAGTTACCGCCCTTGATCCCCCGGTTGAACGCGGCATAGACCAGCAAGTCGTCATTGGGCCGCCAGTCCAGTTGCGCCCGTGCGGCCCAGTCATCGTAATCAATCTCGGTAAATTCCGGCGGAATCCAGGCCGTATCGAAAAATACTTCTCCCGGCGCAACGTAGAAGTCCGGCCCCAGCCAGGCACCGCCGCCCGCGGCGCTGTTGACCAGTGAGTATTGCTTGTCGTCCATGGAGTAGCGCACGCCGCCGATCAAGGTGACCTGCTCACTCAGGTCCACTTCGACCTGTCCGAAGACCGACCAGTTTTCCGATTCCAGGTTCCAGTCCGCATCGAGCCGCCCATCAGGCAGCGCACTGACAAACTCGCCGCTGACGAAGTCCATGCCGGTGATTTCCAGGTCGAGATAATAGCCGCCCAGTTGCCAGCGGAACCGGTCATAGTCTCCGCTAAGGCGCAGTTCCTGGGTAATCTGCTCTGTTTCTGCAACGGGATTGTAGGGGAAGTTCGGAATATAGCCGCCTCCCGCGTCTTCGTAATAATTCTTGTAGATATCCATGTAGTTGGTGATGGAGACCACTTGGAGATGCTCATTCAGGTCCCAGGTAATTTGGCCCGTGACGGAGGTGACCTCCCGGTCCAGGCTGCCCTCGATACCGTTGGCGTGCTTATGGACGTCACCGGTAATGGGGGAGGATTCCGGAGTGGCGCTATAACCGGTTTGACGGTCCGCCTTGGAGGCATAAGCCACGTAGCCGCCGGTGGGGGCATCATTGTCCTCCGAGTAATAGACCTTGACGTCCACCAGCAAGTCCTCAGTGACATCCATCTGCAGTGCGCCCCGGAGCGCAAAACCGTCTTTGCCGTTGGTGTCGCGCACGCCGGGCGTTACCGATTCCGTGTAACCGTCTGCCTGTTCCCAGCGACCCGCAAAACGGCCGCGCAGGTTAGGCGACAGGGCGCCGCCCACGGCGCCTTCGACAAAGAAGTTGTCGTATTCAGCCGCGCCGGTCTTGATGTAACCGTTGACTTCTTCTTCATCCGGCGCGTTGGTGAAATATTGAATCACGCCACCCGTTGCATTGCGTCCGAACAGCGTACCCTGCGGCCCGCGCAATACTTCCACCCGGTCCATGTCAAACATCTGCTGGCCGATGCCGTTCATCGAGGCCACATAGGCATTATCAAAGTTCACGGCCACGGGTGCTTCCAGCGTGTCAATGAAGTTGTTTTGTGACACGCCGCGAATATTGAACACGATAATGGAAGGCGTATATGTGAATAATTGTAAACCGGGTGACTGCTGCGTGATATCAGTGGTATTGGTCGCGCCGAGGTTGTCCAATTGCTCGCCGGTAAATGCGGTGACCGAAATACCCACGTCCTGCAGGTTCTGTTCGCGTTTTTGTGCGGTTACGATGATCTCCTCGAGCACCTGTGCTCCGGTATAGGGCGCGGAAGACAGCATTGCGCAGGCACAGAGCCCTGCAAAAATAGTTTCGCTTCGTTTGAATAAAAACATCAGTGTTATCCTCTCTCTGGTTTAACGTAGTAGTTTTATCGCAGTATTATACTACAGAAACAAGATTTCTAATTATTCATCATCTGGTTCAT
>JAAXHV010000010.1 GCA_012270695.1 Gammaproteobacteria bacterium
CAGATTTCAAATTCCCAAGGGTCGCGTACGTCAAGCAGGACCACCTTGTCCTGGTTATGCAGTGACGCCGCCAGTTGTTCCACTGTGATACTTTGCATGTTCCATATTCATGTTACTTTTTTGCTATTATACCCTATTGAGTTTACAACTGAGGATTTTCCGCCAATGACTCGTGATCCTGATTTACAGCATTCCAGGACAGGCCCTGAATTACGGCATTCCAGGACCGGCGTAACGCGCGATGCGCGCAGGCCGACAGTTGATAGCCGGGCTGTTCAACCCTTCCCTCGTTCCAGGAAAATTTATGTGCAGGGAAGCGCTAAGGATATCCGCGTGCCCATGCGGGAAATCACTTGCAGTGATACCCGTGCATCCACCGGGGTTGAGAAGAATCCTGCTGTCACGGTGTACGATACTTCGGGACCTTATACCGACCCTGCAGTGAAAATCGACATTTTGCAGGGGCTGACCGGAGTCAGGGACAACTGGATAGGCGCAAGAGGTGACACCGTGCAGCTGGACGTGTTCTCCTCTGCATACAGCCGCAAGCGTCATGCAGATGAAAGGTCGGCGGAGTTGCGCTTTGCCCACAACAAACCACCGCGCCGGGCAAAGAGCGGTTGCAACGTGACCCAAATGCACTATGCAAGACGAGGTATCATCACGCCTGAAATGGAGTTTATTGCGCTACGGGAAAACCAGCGGCTCGATGAGTATCGTGACAAGAACCTGTTAAAACGGCACACCGGCCATCCCTGGGGAGCGCAAATCCCGGCGCAAATCACCCCTGAGTTCGTCCGTTCCGAAGTCGCCGCGGGCCGCGCCATTATTCCCGCCAATATCAATCATCCGGAAACGGAACCGATGATCATAGGGCGGAATTTCCTGGTCAAGATCAACGCGAACATCGGTAATTCAGCGGTCACCTCATCCATAGCCGAAGAAGTGGAAAAGATGACCTGGGCAATACGCTGGGGGGCCGATACGGTCATGGACTTGTCCACTGGCAGAAACATCCACGAGACGCGGGAGTGGATTATCCGGAACTCACCCGTCCCCATCGGCACCGTGCCTATCTACCAGGCGCTGGAGAAAGTGGACGGAAAAGCGGAGGAATTGACCTGGGAGATTTACCGCGACACCCTGGTAGAACAGGCAGAACAGGGAGTGGATTATTTTACTATCCACGCGGGTGTTCGTTTGCCGTATATCCCGCTCACGGCAGACAGGGTCACCGGTATTGTCTCACGCGGCGGGTCAATACTGGCGAAATGGTGCCTGGCCCATCACCAGGACAATTTCCTGTATACCCGTTTTGAGGAAATATGCGAGATTATGAAGACCTACGACGTCTCATTCTCGCTGGGTGACGGATTGCGACCGGGCTCTATTGCCGATGCCTGTGATGCCGCCCAGTATGCGGAACTGGAAACCCTGGGTGAATTGACCCAGGTAGCCTGGAAGCATGACGTACAGGTGATGATCGAAGGTCCCGGTCATGTACCCATGCACATGATCCGTGAAAACATGGAGAAGGAGCTGGACAGTTGCGCCGAAGCGCCGTTTTATACCCTGGGGCCGCTGACGACCGATATCGCGCCCGGCTATGATCATATTACGTCAGCCATAGGGGCGGCCATGATCGGCTGGTACGGTACCGCGATGTTGTGTTACGTCACTCCTAAAGAACACCTGGGACTGCCCGGCAAGGATGACGTGAAGGACGGGATCATTGCCTATAAAATCGCGGCCCATGCGGCCGACCTGGCCAAAGGGCATCCTGCTGCACAACTGAGGGATAACGCCTTATCCAAGGCGCGCTTTGAATTTCGCTGGGAAGATCAGTTCAACCTGTCCCTCGACCCTGATAAAGCTCGGGAATTCCATGATGAGACCCTGCCCAAAGAAGCCCATAAGGTCGCCCATTTCTGTTCCATGTGCGGCCCGAACTTCTGTTCCATGAAAATAACCCAGGACGTGCGTGATTATGCAAAGCGGCAGGGTCTGGAGAACATGGATGAGGCGCTTGAACAAGGACTTGAGGACATGGCTGAGGAGTTCAGCCGTCAGGGAGGAGGAATTTACCGGAAGGTTTGATGGGAATTAAGAATTAATTAGGAATTGGGTGTATTGCGTTTCCAAGCAGCTTGATCCTGTTTGCAAAGACCTTCACGCCATTAAAAAAACTGCCGCCGCAGGCGGCACATTCATTCTTAATTCCTAATTCTTAATTCTCATTTCCAGAGTATGACAGACTTCCAACCATTGATCGCGGCGGCGCCTGACCCCGAGGGCGCCGCGCTCAGGTTTGAGCGGATGCGGGAGGACGCCGCCTTACGTGAGGAAATGGATCAGTTGCCGGCTTTCCTTGCGGCTGATTTTATCAATATTATCGGCTATTCAAACTTTCTGTTTAATTATATCTGCCGGAATCCGCAAACCATTCGTCTGTTAGGCGAGCCTTGTAATATTGCCCCCGCACAACTGGACGGCATCCAGGACCCTGAAGCCTTGCGCCGTTTCAAGTATGAACAATTATTGAAAATAACCTGGATGGATGTGTCGGGCCGCTATCCTTACGAAATCATCCTGCAGCGGCTGAGTCTGCTGGCCGATTTTATTCTCAATAAGGCATTTGCCTTCTGCTTCAACGGGCAGGATAAAAATGATCCGGGTCAATACGTCAGTGTTTTTGCCCTGGGAAAACTGGGGGCAGACGAGCTTAATTACAGTTCCGACGTAGACCTGATATTTGCCGGCGGCAACTACGATGAAATCGGTGGATTCAAACCCCACGAACTGCAAGGGGCGCTGTCGAAAGGGCTGAGACAGTTTACCAGGATGCTGGAGCAGACCACCCGTAGCGGATTTTTATACCGGGTTGACCTGAAACTCCGGCCCTGGGGGAAGAGCGGTCCGCTGTTTCTGTCCGTGGACGAGACGGAGAATTATTACCAGGCCAGCACCGAGGCCTGGGAGCGGCTGACGTGGTTGCGCGCCAGGTGTGTGGCGGGTAATGCAGCGCTTGGCCAGGAACTCCTTACCCGGCTCCGTCCCTTTGTGTTCATACGTTCTATGAGTGCCGGTGACCTGGAGCGGTTTGTGGCCATCAAGGGGGAAATGGCCAGGCTCCGGGCGCGCAGCGGCCAATGGCATGTCAAGCTGGGTCGCGGCGGGATCAGGGACATAGAGTTTTTTGTCCAGATACTGCAGCTGGTGAGCGCAGCAAAGCACGCCGAGTTACGCACGACCAATACCCTGGCGGTGCTGCAGAGCCTGCGCAAGCTGAATTTTATCGGACCTGAAGAGGAGCAGGAGATACGCACTGCCTACCTGTTCCTGAGACGTCTGGAAAACCGCTTGCAGATGGCGGATGAGAGACAGGTGCATGCCTTGCCGGATGATGCAGCCGGCAGGATCAGGGTGGCGCGTTCCCTGAACATGGAGGGCCGGGCAGATGATGAAATCCTGGCAAGTTTCGAACAATGCCTTAACGCCAACCGGAAGATTGCCGAGAAGTACTTTGAAAAAATTCTGCCTGAGACTGGAGAAGACAGTGCGGGAGACGCTAAACAGCCCCATTTCACGTTTGCCGGCGCCTGGAACAAGGTGCAGGCAGAGGTCAGTTTCACGCGCTGGACCGAATTGTGCGATAAGGAAAGATGGGGGGACAGACCGGCGGACAAGAACCTGATAATCAATATTTTCGGCGCCAGTTGGTATTTCACCCGTTATATTTTTTTCCGGGGATATGAAATTACCGAGTTGATCGATAATTATCGGGATAAGTCAATCAACGCCGATGAGATGATGCGGACTCTGCAGGTGGACGCGTTCAAACAGGATACCGAGCAGGGGCTGAACGTTCTGTCATCGATAAAAAACCAATGGATGCTGTTGCTGCTTATCCGTTTCCTGCAGGGGGAGATGGCGCTTGCCGAAGTGGAAAAAAATCTGACCCTGCTGGCTGAGTGTGTGTTCAGCGCCATGGTCAGGCAAATGTCATGGAAAAACCGGCAATTGTTTGACAACGTGGCAGTCCTGGGCATGGGCAGGATGGCAGGGTATGAGATGATATTCGGTTCCGATCTCGACCTGATATTTCTGTACCGGCCGGAATCCACCGGCGTCACCACCCAGGTCGCACGCGAGTTACAGGGTTTGATGCGTCACCTTGCCAGGATATCCCCTGCCGGCCTGCTTTATGAAGTGGACATGCGTCTGCGCCCCCATGGCACATCCGGTTCATTAATAACGACAGTGGATTCTTTCATCGACTATCACCGATCCGACCGGGCGATTTGGGAACGGCAGATGATGACGCGCTGCCGGCCCATCTACGACCCGCAAAATATGGGCCATGAGGCGTTACGCTCAATCTCAGACTCCATCTATGGCGACTACGACGGAGAATTTTTGCAGGGCGAGATCGTGAAAATGCGCGAACTGATAGAGGAGACACTGGGCAGCCCGCGCAACAAGCATGAAATCAAACGGGGCGCAGGCGGGATCATGGATATTGATTTTATTACACATTTTCTGCAATTAAGTCATGGCAAAAACCACGCCGCATTACACACGACCAGCACCCGCACGGCTTTACAGCGCTTGTCTGAACTGAATTACATCGACGCAGACACTGCCGGTTTTTTATTAACTGCATACAACTACCTGAAGAAGGCGGAGATCTGCATGCGCCTGATAGATTTAAAACCCAGCAGCACAATTCCGGCCGACCATAAACAGAATGCGGTCTTGTCCAGGGGCATGGGGTTTGCAGACAACCAGACTGAGGAATTCATGGCGGAATTCCAGGCCACTACGGAACAGGTCAGAGCCGCGTTTACCCGGCTTGTGGTCAGGTAGCGCTTCTGGTAGTGCTCCTGTTTGTTCGCTTTCGAAAAGCAATAAAAGTTGCCGCCTACAAAGAAGTAACGTTTTACCCCCTCAAAGTTCGGGTTCACAGCAGAACAATTTGCTCTCGGGGATATATTCAAGCAGGGAATGTTTGCAGAAAGACAGCAAGGGGTCGCGTATGTTTTCCCGGTAGGTGACCATCCCGTCGATTGTCTCCGCCAGTGGTGAAGCGAACAGGACTTCTTCCGGGTAAAGTCGCGCCAGGGCCTTATAGAACGATTTGGGCAGACGGAAACTTCCCAGGCTGACTGAATGCAGCAAGGTCGTGTCTATGCATTCGAAGACCTGTGCAAACAACCTGTCATATTGTTCCATTACTCCCTCCTGGTAAATCAGCGGGTCGAAGCGCAAGCCGATGTGCCAGCCGTGCGCCTGTAGCCGTTGCAGTGCCTGCAGCCGTTTACTCACCGGAGGTGTCTTGTGTTCGATGGCCGCCGCGATTTCAGCCGGGGTGAAACTGTAGGCGATAATGCAGTTGGGCATGGGTTCCCGGGCCAGTAATGAACGTATTTGCGTACTCTTGGTGCGCAACTCCAGTAAGGCCTGGGGATGGTTTCTGAATACAGGCAGAAATTCCTTCACAAAATCCGTCACCGGGTCCAGGGCAAGGCTGTCGCAGTCGTAGCCGGAAAAGAAATGCGCCGAAGCGTCGCCCGCCGCCCTGACCTTTTCAATAATCGCCTGGAAAAAATCCTCATAGTTGACGAATACGACGTAGTGCGCTGAGCGGTACATGCCCTGCAAAAAACAGTAGCGGCAGTCATAGATGCAATTCAGCATGTGGGAGAAATAATAATTCTGCTCTCCTCCGATGGCGTATTCGGGCGGGGAAGGCAGCACGTGGTTTGCGTACTTCTCGGCCAGGATCAGCGCCGGTCTGATTTTCTGCAAGCGAAAGTTTTGCGCCCTGCGGTTGAAAATCTCGCCGTAACGTTTACATTCCGTTACCGTCGCGTCCGGAAACTGCCGCATGATCGCACGCGCCCGGGGATGATTAAGCAAGGCTTCCTCAATGTAAATCTGGTCAATCATTAACCCACATTTCTTATTCGGTAGCGACCAAGTCATCAAGATTAATACGCAAGGCCAGCGCCAGCTTTTTAAGTGTCTTAATTCCTCCAATTTTTTTCCTGCTTTCAATTTGCGCGATGTAACCCTGATTCACACCGGACTTGGCTTCAAGCGCCTTTTGAGTCAGGCCGCGATATTCACGCCAGATGCGCAGTCGATGTTCTTCTCCCTGGAACAGCTTGTTCGCAATGCCAGCGGGTATAAGCTCATCTCCACCTGCCGCCAACTCATACATAGCGTCATCTGCAGCCCGTATATCTTCCGTATCTTCGGCCAACTCAAGCAATCGCCGATAAAACCCGATAGGCAAAACCGCATATTCCGGCTGGCCGTCTTTTTCGATGATCTGTACCTGATTCGTCATTTATAAATATCTCCTCTCGGCCCGACTTTCAAAACGAGTAACAAAAGCACACTTTTCTCAACAGCACAAACTGCACGATAATCTCCTACCCGCAGCCGCCAATAAGGCGAACCGGATAACGGTTTCCAATCCCCCTTATAGTCAACTGGACCAGCCGCCACAGCCTCCAACTCGGTTGCTATCCTCGATCTGACGTGTTTTGGTAATTTGTTCATGCTCTTGAGTGCTGACTTTTTATATTTCAACTCATACATGGTTTATTATAACTTAAAGTTATATTATTTCAATACTTTCAACTATTAATATCAGCCTGGATCGTTGTGGCTTTATCCGAACTTGATGGGGGTCTGG
>JAAXHV010000011.1 GCA_012270695.1 Gammaproteobacteria bacterium
GGATTGTCCGAGCCGTCGCGCAGGTCTTGCAGACTTTCCAGGATGGGCACACCGGCGTTCAAGGTCTGCTGCAGGTGAAAACAAAATATAATCAGGTCGCGCCTGTTCACACGGCGTATCGGCAGGCGAATACCCGCTGAGCCGATGGTTTTGTAGCTGATCAGCTCCAGCCCCATTTTTCGCAATCGTATTTCCAGATCTGCGCCGTTGGAGGCGTTTGTTTTTCCCTTTTTAATACGCCCTCCGGAATCGACCCCCTTATACCTGAATAAACCCATAGGTATCAGTTCCGTCCCACGCTGCCGCCGAGATCCACCACGCGAGAAACCTCTTCAAGGCTGGTCGAACCTTCAATGATCCTGTTCATCCCTGCATCGACAAGGGTCTTGAAGCCCTTTGCCAACGCCATACAATAAAGTTCCCGGGACGTTCCGCGACGTGCAACCAATTCGTCCATGTCGGGTTCAAACTGCAATATCTCCATCAATGCCATGCGGCCGCGGTAGCCCTGGTCTGCGCAGGCAGCGCAACCGACGGGCCGGTAGACGATGAGCTGTTCATCCGTCACCCGCGCCGGCCCGCCGGGCACAGGGCAATTTATTTCAGCCGGTTCCTTACACTCGTTACACAGCTTACGCACCAGTCTTTGTGCTATCACTCCGATGATATTGCCGGCCAATAACTCAGGCTTGATACCCAAGTCCAGCAAGCGGGGCACAGCGCCGACCGCAGAGTTTGAATGCAGGGTGGAAAACACCTTGTGACCGGTCATGGCCGCGCGTAGTGACATATCAGCGGTGTCTTCATCACGTATTTCTCCAACCAGGATGATGTCCGGGTCCTGGCGCAGTATCGAACGAATACCGTCGGCGAAATCGAGTTTCGCCGTTGCATTGGCCGAGGACTGCCTGATCATGGAAGTGGGATATTCGACGGGGTCTTCCAGGGTCATGATGTTCACGGATTCGACGTTCAGGTATTGTAAAATCGAGTACAAGGTGGTGGTCTTGCCACTGCCGGTAGGGCCGGTTACCAGGATGAGACCTTCCGGTCGCGCGATCATCTGTTTCAGTGCAGTCAGGTCTGCATCCGTCAAGCCCAGCTGATCCAGCGCAACGATGCCTTTTTGCCGATCCAGGACCCGCAGGACTATATTTTCACCATGCAGGGTGGGTAGCGTGGATACGCGAAAGTCCACCTGCCGGCCGGACAAGGACAGGGAAATGCGGCCGTCCTGCGGCGCGCGTGTTTCGGCAATGTCCAGTCCCGCCATAACCTTCAAGCGGACGGCAAGCGCGGACCAGTAGTTTTTATGCAGGCTGCGTATCTGTCGGAGTATTCCGTCAATGCGGTAGCGAAAGCGGAGAAATCCTTCCTCCGGCTCAAAATGGATATCCGATGCGCCGCGTTTAACCGCATCGGCTAACAGGGCATTGACCAGGCGAACAACCGGTTGGCTGTATTCATTGCTCTGTGCGGCAAGGCTCTGATAGTCGAGTTCGCCCGTTTCGATTTCGTTCAGGATACCGTCTACGGACAGTTCATATCCGTAGAATCGATCGATGGACTTCTCTATTTCCGCTTCGGCGGCGAGCACGGGGACAACTTCCGCCACGCCGCCCAGGTGAGCATTGATCTGGTCCAGGACAACAATATCAAAGGTATCCACCAGCGCTACTTTCAGCCACCTGCGAACTGCGTCATAGCTGACGGGCACGGCCTGCAGACCCCTGGCCATTTCTTCCGGAATCATCGCTAGCGCTTCTCTGTCGGCCACGGCTGCATGCAAATCAACGTGTTGCTGACCGAATGCGCCACTGACGACGTCCTGGATGATCGCTTCGGTTGCAAAGCTCAGGCGAACCAGGATTTTACCCAGCAACTCCCGACTCTCTTTCTGCTCCACCAGGGCAATTTCAAGCTGGTCGGGTGTAATGACCCCTTTATTGACGAGTATTTCGCCCAGACGCTGGTGCGGGTCAGAGATGGTCATTGCGCCCAACCCTGCGGGTGGCTGGCGCCGTGCAAATCGTCTGTCCTGACGATCTGTCATTGCATCACCTGGGCGCAACCCTGCTGCTGGCGGCTGGCGCCGTGCAAATGACCTGTCCTGACGATTTGTCATGGCCGCCGCAGTGACTGTATGCGCCTGATGACCGGCCGGATGTCCAGGTCCGAAGCGCCCTGCTCTACCAGTTTCAAGGTGGCGCGATAATAACTCAGCGCATCATCCCGCAGCCCCATCCGGTCCAGACTGATAGCCAGGTTAAGGGTGTACACCGGGTTGGCGGGCTCGAGCCGGTGGGCCGCGGAAAAGGCCTGTCGCGCCTCCGCCCAGCGCGCCTGCTCAGCCTGGAGCTGACCCAGGGTCACATACAGGAACGGATTATTTGGTTGTTTTGACAGCATCTCCCTGATAACGGACTCTCCCTGCCGGTTCCGTCGCAGGCCAATCAACGCGGCCCTGGACAAGACGTCCTGCGGAAAAGCGCGGATTATCCGCTGATACATGCTCAGCGCGGATTTAACGTCGCCCTCCCTGACCGCACAAGCCGCCAGTCCGAGCATGGCGTCGCGGTTGTCCGGATAGGCCTGCAGTACTTCTACATATCCGCTTCTGGCCGCCTCCAGGTTGCCGGCCTGGTACGCCCGGTAAGCCGTATCCACCTGCTCGTTCTTGTTTTCGGCGACCTCGTTGCGAACGATGCTGATTGGCGCGGAATCTGCTTCTGCTCGCACGGGCTGAGGCGCCGAGGAAACGGCACAGGCGCTGAAAATAATCAGCCTGCATATCTTACCAATTGAGGCGATGACAAATCGGCAGGACAGCCGATTTGCACGGCGGTAGCCGCCCGGAGGGGTGCGCCTGGGAAGGGGCGCAATGCACGCCCTCCATGGCGCACACCCCGCCGGCGTAGCGCGTCGGAAACCCGACGCACCTTCGGATGTTCTTTGACGATCAATCATTGTCCTGCTCCGGAAAAAACTGTTTGTACGCGCTGAAATCGCCTTCCAGGCTGGGGTTGCGGACAATGAGCGGGCGCAGAAAGATGACCAGTTCGGTCTTTTCGTACTCACGCAGCGCCATCTTGAAGGCATTCCCCAGAACCGGGATTCGGGATAGTCCGGGAATCGCGTTATTGTCTTTGCGATTATCATCCTGCATCAGCCCGCCCATGACCGCGACCTCGCCGTTTTGCAACTGCAACATGGATTCCATTTCACGTACCCGGATCTCCGGTACCGGGCTGGTGATCGACAAGGCCGGGTTCGGGTCGTTGACAAACCGGTTGATCCGGGAAATGCTGGGTCTGATATTCAAGATGATGGAATCATCGGCCTTGATATGCGGGGTAATCGTCATGACGATGCCCACCGGCACGGTTTTTACAATAGTCTCAAACGTGTTGGCTGCAACGCCCTGGGTAACGTTGCTTTCCTGTTCCACCTCAAAATAGACCACGTTATCGACCACCTTGAGGATGGCCGATTGATTGTTCAAGGCCATGATCTGCGGACTCGACAACACGCGTACGTCTCCGAACTCTTCCAGCAGTTCAACGGCGGCGCTGAGCACTCTCTCCCGGTCCGGGTTGGGATCGTCATAACGCAGGGAAAACAATGAAGCAGCATTAAGGGGGTTGGCCGTGAGCGTCTTCGCCGTGAGGTTAAATCCAGCGAGACCGGCCTGGTTGAGCACTTGCCAGTCGATGCCGGCCTGGAATTGATCAGTCAGGCTCACTTCCACGATAGTCGCCTGTATCAACACCTGGCGGTTGGCGTTGGTGAGGGTCTCGTCAATCAGTTTCTGCAGTAAATCATGTTGTGCAGAGGTTGCTTTGACGGTCAACACGCCTGATTCAGGATGGGGGATGACGGCATTCCCGTCCGCCGTTGCACCGCCTTCCGGGTTTTCCGAATCCAGGATGGCAGAGACGTTTGCCACCAGGTTGTCCCAGAAATGGTTGGACATCGTGCTGCCGATAGTGGTGGTTGAATTATTGCTTCCCCCACCGCCTTCCGCGCTGTTGCCGGTCCCGGCAATCTGCGTCCCGACCTGCACCACGTGCGACGTATCCCGGGCCATATTCAGGTAATCAATCCGGTAGGTGCGGAAATACGGCTCATCCGGGGTGACGAACACGTTGTCGTCTTCCAGCGCATAGCGCAGGTCTGCCTGTCGGGCTATGCGCTGCAACAATTGCGGCAGGGTCTGCTCCACCGCGTTCATAGTCACCAGACCGCTGATGCCCGATGCGATATCGACATTTACGCGCGCATCACGCGCCAGGGCAAACAACAGTTCTCTTACCGGTACTTCATTGACGACTACCGTGTACCTTTCCTCGTGTTGCAGTGGCGCGGGCTCGGGAACGGGCGGTGGTTGCAGGACGATCTCGGGAATATCGCCGGAAAGTCCGGTTTCGGCTGCACCGGTAAGATG
>JAAXHV010000012.1 GCA_012270695.1 Gammaproteobacteria bacterium
CTGATCTGCGCGTAGGTGGGCGAATTGTAACGGTTGTACATTTCCTGCGGGTCCTGCTCGAGATCGTACAATTCCCAGCGCTCTCTGGTGTAGAAGTGAATCAGCTTGTGAGTGGCGCTGCGAATCCCGTAATGGGGATTGACCAGGTGCCAGCTCGGATATTGGTAGTAATGGTAATACAAGGTGTCACGCCAGGCGCCATAGTGTTTGCCGGTTACCAGTTTTTTTAATGACAAGCCCTGCATGTCGGCGGGGACCTGCACGCCGGCGAAATCAAGCAGGGTGGGGGCTAAATCCAGGTTTTGAATCAGTTGATCAATCTGCTGTCCGGCGGCCACCGCAGCAGGATAACGCAGCAAAAGCGGGGTACGCATGGATTCTTCATACATGAAACGCTTGTCGTACCAACCATGTTCACCCAGATAAAAACCCTGGTCGGAGGTATAAATTACGATGGTGTCAGCGTATAAACCTTCAGCATCGAGGTAATCCAGCACTCGAGCTACGTTGTTGTCAACGGAACGCACTGTCGCGAGATAATCGTGCAGGTAACGTTGATACTTCCAGCGGGCGAGCGCCTCGGGATCGTTTTTTACCTGTTGGTACGCAGCATTGATCCTGTTATAAAACCTGTCCCATTTTTTCTTCTGTTCCGGGGACAAGCGCGCATAGGCATCCTGCCAGGCCTGGAGCGCCTCCTGTACGCTCTGTTTACGACCACGGCCACCCCCGGAGCCGGTTTCCCTTTCGTAATCGTCTGAACGCAGTTTCATATCATAGGATAAAAACATATCAGCGATGCGCATGTCCGCTTCCTTCGCTGCAGGCCGTCCTGCATAATCGTCATTAAAACTGTCCGGTAAAGGAATATGGGTGATATTGTCCGGGTCGAGCTCATCGACGGGGGGCATCCAGTTGCGGTGCGGGGCCTTGTGGTGGTAGAGCATCATGAACGGCTTGCTCTTGTCCCTGTTTTGTAAAAATTCCAGTACCAGGTCAGTCACTTTATCTGTGACATAGCTGCCACTGTATTGCACCGTGCCTGCGGAGGTAAGAAAACGCGGACTGTAATATTCGCCTTGCCCTACCAGTATTTGCCAATAATCAAACCCTGTCGGATCGGAACTCAAATGCCATTTCCCCACGACAGCCGTTTCATAACCTTGCTGTTGCAAAATCTGTGGAAACGTTGCCTGTTGGCTATCAAACACATCTCCATTGCCTCGCACCCCATTTCGGTGGCTGAATTTCCCGGTCAACAACACCGCCCGGGACGGTGTACAGATTGAGTTGGTAACAAAGGAATTACGAAATATTGCACCTTCATCAGCGATACGATCGATGTTGGGGGTCGATACCAGGTTGTCGCCGTAGGCGCTTATTGCCCGCTGGGCATGATCGTCGGACATGATAAACAGGATATTCGGCCCGATCGCAGCTGGACCGGACGCAGCGCCCACACCGGGAGACAGGCTGAATAATGACAAGAACAACCAAAACGCCAAACAGAGATGGCTGAAAAATCCCATGGTTTT
>JAAXHV010000013.1 GCA_012270695.1 Gammaproteobacteria bacterium
GACCGCCGAGAGCAGGAAGTCACGCCGCTCAAAATCGAAAAACTTGTCGGACCGGAAATCAATGATATCAAACCCGCACAACCGCGCGCCGCTATGGCGGAACGGCGCCAACAGTTCGCCGTTACCTGCACAGGGGTCGAAAATCAGTTTCGGGGCCGGATTAAGGGATAATAGTTTTCGCTTGAAGAAATCGGCGACAGGCTCAGGCGTTGAGTAGTAACCGGTGTCCCGCCTGTCGATTCCAGCGTTGTCAAAGACCGATTTTCTATGCCTGCCCATTAGAATCACAGGGCGCGGGACGGGCCAGCGATGGCCATCGGAACGGAACTTGTGGTCAATCCAGCAGAGAGTTCACCCAGCGAAAATAAAACGGGCCAATGGCCAACAGTAAAAACGTCATCGTCACTATCAGACCTCCAAGTTTGATAACTATCTTATCTTGCATCGATCTCATTTCCTGACGCAGGAGATTCTCTGAAGCCTCAATTTTCCCAAGCAAAGACTTCTCTGAAGCTGCAATTTCACCACGCAAAGACTTCTCCGAGGCTGCAATTTCACCACGCAAAGACTTCTCCGAGGCTGCGATTTCACCACGCAAAGACTTCTCCGAAGCTGCGATTTGACCACGCAAAGACTTTTCCGAAGCTGCGATTTGACCACGCAAAGACTTTTCCGAGGCTTCCATATCTTTGCGCACTAATTCAATATCTTTGCGTACTAATGCCAGGTCGGCTTTAGTCGCCACAGTCTGACTCACTGCCGTGCTGATAGTCGTCACGATGCCTTCCGCTTGAATATGGTCAAAACCGATTTCCCGCAATCCCTGGGCGGCGCTCAGTGTATCAAAGGTGACCGACTTAGGATTGCCGCTGGCCGGCGTTTCGTTAGTTGCTGTCATTAGCATCCTCCAAGGTTAGTGGTGGAAACATCGCTGGTAGAAAACCTGCCTGAATTTCTCACCGAGTCCTGAAAATGTAAGCCGTTATTTATGCAAAACGACGACTTTGTGAAACTGCAACATACCACGGCAGGATGATTATTGCAAGCGATCTGAACGACTTGGTGTAGCGTCATTTGTGGCATCCGGGAACGATGACCTTCATATCGTAAGCCTATGTTAAACTAGAGATCTTGAGCGCTCCATGAAGAGAAAACCCAGAAAAAAGCACAGGAACCCGGGACAAACTCCTCGACCTGGCGGGGCCAGCACAGCCGCCGCCACGCGGCCCGCTGAACCACTGCTCAAGGGCTTTCCGAACCGGGAGGTGTTGGCAATCTTTCTCGTCGCCAAGGCTGTAGTCGTAGCGACGCTCCTCCTTGCTTTCTACAGCTTTGACGAGCTGCACAGCGTCAACCTCTGGAACCGCTGGCATTCCGGCAAGGACGTGCTCGACGCCCTCTATCTGCCCTTCGCCAACTGGGACGGCCAGCACTACGTGCTACTCGCAGACTGGGGCTACCAGGGACATCCGCACAGCCATGCGTTCTTCCCGCTGTATCCCCTGGCAATAAGCGCCGTACAGCTCATCTTGGGCGACGTCTACGTGTCCGCCTTCGTGCTGAACCTGCTGTTGTCGTACCTGTTCTGCTACGTTTTTCACCGTTATGCCGGCCACTTCCTGCCTGCCGGAGATGCGTCCAGGGCGCTGGCCCTCCTGCTGTGCTATCCGACCGCGTTCTACCTGACCGTGCTGTACTCGGAGGCATTGTTTATGCTGCTGCTGTTCGGCTTCCTCTACTTCTACGACCTGCGCAAGAGCTACCTCAGCGTGGCGTTTGCCCTGTTGCTGCCGCTGGCGCGCGGGCAGGCAGCTTTCATATTGGCGGCCCTGTTGATCGTCATTGCAATCAGGCGCTTCAAGGGCAAACCTGTAGACTATCGATATGAGGCTTGCAACCTGACTGCGTTTGCCGTGGGCGCACTGTTGTACCTGGGGTTTTTCCAGGTGGCGGTGGGCGATGCGTTCTCAGGGATCAAGGCGCAGGGCAGTTTCGTATTCGGCAATTCACTCGCTAACATATTCAACCCCGGACATTTTCTTGCGTATCTGTTCTCCGCAACCCAGGGCGTGTTCAGCTACACCTATTCGCTGACGGACAAGATATTCGTAATCGCCTCGCTGCTGTCCATCGGTATCGTCACCAAGACAAAGAATGTGATGTGGCTGGTGCTGTACTTCATGCTGCTCTACCCGGTAGCAGCGATGGGCACGGGCGGCTCCTTCTCGCGCTTCTCCCTGGTCGCAGCGCCCATTCTCATCCTCGCAGTCTGGGCGGTCTACGCCAGGCATGCGCGGGTCATCTACAGCGTCGGCGCGGTCTTTCTCGCCGTGCAGCTTTTGTTTGCCGGCCGCTTCGCTCTTAACCTGTGGGTCGGATAATGCAAGCGCTGGCGTTCGCCGCGCGCGCAGCCGTGGCCCTGTCCGGCGACTTCGTCCTGCACCCCGACGAGATCATGTAATATCTGGAACCGGCTCACCGCCTGGTGTTCGGCAACATCAGGTTTCCGGGTTGTAAACTTCTTTACCGGATATCACTGTTGATAATACCTTTGTCTCGCTGACGTCTTCCACCGGGATTTGGAAAATATTCCTGTCCAGGACAATAAAATCGGCGGATTTGCCGACTTCGATACTACCTGTCCGATCGGCTTGTTTCCCCGCAACAGCGCCGTTGATGGTGAATATTCGCAATGCTGTCTCCAGGTCAACGGCCTGCTCCGGCCACAACTCGCCGGGGAACTGATGGTACGGATCACGCCTCGTCACCATAGCTTCAATACCCGGCCACGGGTTGGGGTCGGGCACGACTGACGGCCAGTCGGACCCGTAGATGACGTGCGCTCCCGCCTCCAGCAAGGATTTTAACGGCCAGAACCGGTTTGCTCTCTCCTCCCCTATCACCCCGACCATGATGTCTACCAGTGGAGACGGATACCAGAGGATGGGGGAGAATTCCGCGGTCACGTTCAATTGTCTGAAGCGCGCCATGTCATCCGGGTGGATCAATTCCGCATGGGAGATTTCGTGCATCAGGCCGGATGGTCCGTTTGCCTTGCGCGCCGCTTCGATGGCGTCCAGTGCAACCCGGACCGAGCGGTCGCCGGTTGTATGGATCTTGACCGTCAAGCCCTGGCCGTCCAGGTAAATCATATCCTCGGTCAATTGCTCGGGGGAATGAATCAGTTTACCCGTGAAACTATCGCCGAACTTCTCATCCGGCAGGTATGGTTCCAGCATTGCGGCAGTACGCGTCGGCGGGATACCGTCAAGCATGATCTTGATGAACTCGGTCCCGACGTTCTCCGTAGCATAATCGGCACGCATCCTGACGTTCCTTTCGTAATCGATCCAGGGCATTTTCCAGGCGATACTGGTGCTGGCTTTCATGGTTAGCCGGTCGGTTTGATCCAGGCCCCGGTAGGCTTTCAGCGCGCGCCCGTCAGCCAGTGCGTCCTTGATCGTCGTTACGCCGACCTTGTTCATTTGCTGCATCGACCAGGACAGCGCGGTCTCGTATTGCTCGTCGGTATAGGGCGGCAACTTCTCCAGAATATTATAGGCGGCATTATCGACCAGGACGCCCGTCGGCTCCATACTCCCTGGTTCCCTGATGATCACGCCGCCCTGCGGGTCCGGCGTGTCCTGGTCGATCCCCAGTTCAGCAAGAGCACGGGAGTTGAGCCAGGCCCCGTGTACGGTCGAATCGCCCAGGTAAATCGGGTGATCGCGGGTGATCGCATCCAGGATGTCCTTGTGCGGAACCGTGTCGCTCTCCAGCAGTTCCATGGCCCACTGCCCGCCGCGGATCCACTCGCCGGGCAGGGTGGCGGCTGCACACTCCGTTAACTTTGCAACGATCTGGTCCATCGTGTAGGTAAAGGGAAACGCACACTGGAAATTATATTTCTCACCGGCTTCCATGGGGTGGACATGCATGTCGTGGATCCCCGGCATCAACATCTTGCCGTCAAGGTCGACAACCCGGGTATGGTCCGCAACCAGCGCCTGTATCTCCTGGTTGCCACCTACCGCGATGATCACCCCGTCCTTGACCGCCAGCGCTTCTGCCGTCGTCTGATCGGGGTTGACCGTATAGATAAAGCCGTTGGTATATACGCTATCCGGCGCTTGTGACAGGTTGTTTTCAGAACAGCCGCCGGTATAAACCAGCGCCGCTATCAGCGTATAGCAGAAAAATCTCTGTATCTGGACTTTCATCGATCAATTCCTCTCCGGAAAATCAACCGACGCCGAGGCATCGGTGATCAGGTAGTGATTCTTTCCATTGGTAAAACGAATCTTCAAACCTTCAAATACAAACACGTCATTATCTTCGACGTACTGTTCCCACAGCGCCACCATTTCCCGTAATTTATCCGGCCTGGATTGTGCCAGGTCATTCTGTTCGCCCAAATCTTCCCCCAGGTCGTATAACGCCCAGCCGTTCTTACCCCAGGGTTGATTATTCCTGAGCAGTTTCCAGTCGCCCTGCCGGATCATGCGCCGATTGAACAATTCGATACCATACACTTGTTCCGGGGGGTGCACAACGGACTGCTGGCCGATCAAGTGCGGGTAAAAAGACTTACCGATCAACGGGTGTACCCGCCGTCCCTGAAACTCCGGCGCGGGATGGGATACATTTGCCAGTTGCAACAGGGTAGGCGCCACGTCCAGGATGCTGATAAACGCATCCGATCGGCCACCCGCCTTAATTTTTTCCGGATACACCGCGATGGTAGGCGACATCATTCCGCCTTGCGTGGGAAAGCCTTTATACATGTGAAACGGCGTATTGCTGACGTGTGCCCAACCCGGCCCCGTGGAAACGTAGGAACCCGGTTTGCCCATATTACCGTAGCTGTTGTCGAAATTGGCAGGGACCCAAACAGGATTTGTAAAAAGATCATGCGGGTTATTCCCTTCCGCGCCGTTATCGGAAAAGAACAGGATGAAGGTATTTTCATACTCACCTGAGTCTTTCAGGTATTGAATCAGGCGTCCGATGTTTTCATCCAGCGCATCCACCATCGCGGCATAGAGTTGCATTCTGCGCACTTCAAACTTCTTCTGCTCCTCGCTGAGCTCCTCCCAGGCAGGCCATTCCACATGCCGGGGAGCGGGTACCTGTCCTGTCTTAATCAGGCCGGCGGCCTGCATGCGTTCAATGCGTTTATTGCGGATATCGTCATAACCCCCTGTATAGACACCCTCATACTTGTCGATATATTCCTGTGGCGCCTGCAACGGCCAGTGGGGCGCGGTGTAAGCCGCATAGGCAAAGAACGGTTTGCCGTCAGTACGATTTTTGTCGATGTACTCGATCAGTTTGTCGGTTAAATTAACAGAAGAATAAAAATCATCGGGCAGCGCCTTTAGCCGCTCCTCGCCTTCCGTCCAGTGGGCGACGGGGAAGGTTTCAATGATGCCGCGCATATCGGAGAAATGGCTCGCGCCGCCGTGTTTAAGCCAGAAGGCATCCTCGAACCCCCGGTCCAGGGGGTAATACCCATACTCATAGCCCAGCTGCCACTTGCCCGACATATAGGTGTGATAACCGGCTTCCTTGAGCAGTCTCACAAAAGTAACGATTTGTTTGTTCAGAAACCCCTCGTAGCCGGGCTTGCCTTTCTGCTCCTCCGACTCCAACCCGTTCATGGTCCCCAGACCGGCGCGATGGGCATCTGCGCCGGATAACAGCATCGCCCGGGTGGGAGAGCAGGTGGGCGCGACATGGAAGTTCGTCAGCATCTTGCCGGCGCCGGCCAAAGCATCCAGGTTCGGCGTACTGATCTCACCGCCGAATACACCCAGGTCGGAATAACCCAGGTCATCCGCAACAATTAACAGGATATTCGGTCGTGGGTCAGTTTTGTCTGTCGCGGCCTGGTCCGTGCAGCCGGTTAAACCCAGCAAACCGGCAACTAAAAATATTCTGACAAATATACGCATTTTGACTCTCTTATAGGTGCGTCATACACCACACTCCGGATTGCTAATGTTTAACCCCGCTCCCGATCAACTGGTCTTCATCGCTTGCAATTGTGGCATGACATTCTCTGCAAAGCGCGCCAGTGAGCGCATTTCTTCATCGTGTCCGATATCTCCGAACGCGGGTTGCAGCGCCAGGTAATTCACGCCGGTAATCTCCACTTGCCGGGCCAGGGCATCTGCCACCCTGTTTGCGCTGCCGTGAACTATCATGCCGATTTCCTCGGCCTTTTCAAACCTGGATATCGGACCCAGGTGCGGGGCCTCAACATTGTGTTCGACCCATAACTTGTGCAGTTTGGCGAACCAGTCGTGATAGGCCCGGCTCGCAACCGCCTCCGCCTTGCGCTCATCCTCATTGACGTAAAGCATACGCCAGGCGCCGATAAAAGGTTCCAAGGGGCCACCCTCCGGCCGCAGGGGATCGTCCTGGCTTGCGCGCCACTCTGCCCGGTAGTTCTCACTGACCTGGCGGATGAGTTCCGTTGACCCCAGGGACATCGTATGCATGCCGCGCCTGGCTGCCTCGGCTTGCCCCCCGGGGGACATGGACGCGCTCCACAACGGCAGCGGTGACTGCGCGGTTTGCAGTACCATGGACACGTCTTCGTACTGGTAATGCTTGCCTTTGAAGGTCAAGCTTGAGCAGTTCAATGCTTTGATGATCAGGTCCACACCCTCGATGAACATTTCCATGGCAACATCCGGGTCCACACCGAAGAAAGCGACCTCTATGGGCGAAACACCGCGCCCCAAACCAACTTCCAAGCGGCCGTTACTGAGATGGTCAAGCATGCAGATTTCTTCAATCAACCGTAACGGGATATAAAGAGGGATCAGGTAGACCAGGGGACCGATGCGGATTCTGGACGTAACCTGCGCCAGCGCCGCCAGGAAAATTCCGGGGGACGGGGCAGTGCCCAGGGGTGTGCCATGGTGCTCCGCCAGGTGATATCCCCTGAAACCTGCGGCTTCTGCTGCCTGGGCGAGTCTTACCCTCTCTGCATAGGTCTTGTTCAATGGCTCGCTGCGGGCGTCCAGGTGGTCGAAAATACCGAATTCTATGGTCATGTTTTTATTGTCCCGAATGGATGTTTTACACTGAATTTTACTCTTGATAAGTCACAAGGATAAACACGGGAGGGCTATTCTAGCAAGCCACCGGGGGCACCTCAAATCTGCCCCTCTCACAGAAGTATGCGGTTGCACTGTCGTTTGTTTCAGGGCGATTGGCTAAGCGGTGGATTTCCATGTATCCTTGTCAGCCTTTGGTGTTTCGACAAAGGGAAAATACATGAAAATTCTGATCCCAATCAAACGCGTGGTCGACTACAACGTCCGCATCCGGGTAAAAAAGGATGGCAGCGGCGTGGAAACGGCTAACGTGAAGATGTCCATGAATCCGTTCTGTGAAATTGCGGTGGAGGAGGCAGTGCGGATCACGGAAGCCGGCAAGGCGGATGAGATTGTCGTCGTGACCATCGGCGGCCGCCAGTGCCAGGATATCCTGCGTACCGCCCTGGCGATGGGCGCCGACCGGGCCATATTGATTGAGACCGATGTGGCAGTGCAGCCCCTGGCCATAGCGAAATTGCTGAAAGCGACGGTCGAAAGAGAGGAACCGGGTCTCGTCATCACGGGAAAACAGGCCATCGATGACGACAACAACCAGACCGGACAGATGCTGTCAGCCCTGCTCGGCTGGCCCCAGGCTACCTTCGCATCGAGTATAGAGTTTACCGGAGACGGATTGCGGGTCGCCCGGGAAGTGGATGACGGCCTGGAGACGGTGGCCGTGAAACTGCCGGCTGTCGTCACCACCGACCTGCGCCTGAATGAACCGAGGTACGTGAAGCTGCCGAACATCATGAAAGCCAAGAAAAAGCCGCTCGATGTAGTGACCCCAAACGACCTGGGCATTGACGTTACGCCGAGCATAGAGGTCCTCAACGTCGCCGAACCGCCTGGCCGCTCTGCCGGCGTCAAGGTGGCGGACGTACAGGAACTGGTTGACAGACTGCGTAACGAAGCAAAGGTGATCTGATATGAGCATCCTGGTTATAGCGGAACATGACAATCTCGCCATCAGGGCGGCCACGCTGAACGCAGTCGACGCGGCTGCGCAACTCGATGGGGATATAACGTTGCTTGTTGCGGGCAACAACTGCAAGTCGGCCGCCGATAGGGGCGCCGGAATTGCGGGCATCAGCAAGGTTTTGCACGTCGATGCGCCCCATTATGAACACGGACTGGCCGAAGAACTGGCGCCGCTGGTGGTTGCCTGTTGTGGTGCGGTGAGCCACGTTCTGGCGCCGGCGAATACGTTCGGTAAAAACCTGATGCCCAGGGTGGCGGCATTGCTTGGCGTCGGCATGATCGCAGATATTGTCAGGATTGAATCCGCCGATACCTTTGTGCGCCCGATTTATGCCGGCAACGCTCTCGCCACGGTCCGGAGCAATGACGCGGTCAAGGTTATCAGCGTCCGTACCACGAATTTTGACGCGGCGGCTGCCGATGGCGGAACGGCTGTGGTTGAAACACTCGGTGCCGTCCCAGACCCGGTCGGACTGTCTGATTTTGTCATACTGGAAAGCCCCGAATCGGAACGCCCTGAGCTCACCAGCGCAAAGATCGTCCTGTCCGGCGGTCGCGGCTTCGGCAGCGGTGAGAACTTTCGCCTGCTGGAGGAGGTAGCCGACAAACTGGGCGCGGCCATAGGCGCATCCCGCGCCGCGGTCGACGCCGGATATGTACCCAATGACTACCAGGTAGGCCAGACCGGCAAGGTCGTCGCGCCTGACCTGTATATCGCCGTGGGGATATCCGGCGCCATACAACACCTGGCCGGGATGAAAGAGAGTAAAGTGATCGTCGCCATCAACAAGGATGAGGAAGCCCCCATCTTTGAAATTGCCGATTACGGTCTGGTCGCAGATTTGTTTCAGGCCTTACCGGAACTTTCCACCAAACTGGACAAGCTCGATTAGATAATCCCGTGAACAATCCCGGCCCGGGGTCCGGGACGGTTATGGAACGTCAACATCATCCCTACCTGGCGGCAGTTTTCATGCTCCTGGCGACTGTCTTCTTCTGCCTGGCCGATGTCCTCGGCAAGTGGCTGACTGCGACCTATCCGGTGGTGCAGGTCACCTGGATGCGCAGCGCCGTCGGCATCTGCGTCCTGCTCTTCGCCGCTGCGGCCACGTCCAACCTGGGCCAGTTGAAAACCCGGCGTCCCGCATGGCACGCAGGCCGCAGCATCGTCAGCAGTACCATGGTGCTGGGCATTTTCTACGGTCTGAAACACATTCCCCTGGCCGAGTTCGTGTCGCTGACATTTTCCGTTCCTTTTTTCGTTGCCTTGTTTTCTCCCTGGCTGTTGAAGGAAAAGGTCGCGAAACAGTCCTGGTTTGCCATAACACTGGGTTTTATCGGCGTGCTGTTCGTACTGAGGCCGACCCCGGATCACTTCCATATCGCGCACCTGACAACCCTGGCAATGTCTTTCCTGATCAGCCTGATGCTCATCAGCGCGCGCTACCTGTCCACGACCGAGACCGGCTGGTCGCTGAATTTCTACCTGCCCGTTGCCGGTATCATCATGTTCAGCTATCCGACCCTGGTTTACTGGACGGACCCGACCGCCGTGGACTGGACGCTGTTCGTCATGCTGGGAATATCACAAACCGCGGCGCTGGGCTGTTACATAGAGGCATTGCGCCTGGCGCGCCCGGCCGTCATGGCGCCGCTGGATTACCTGCGCATGATCTGGACCATCATAGCCGGCTACACCATCTGGCAGGAACTCCCGGACCCTTACACCTGGGCAGGGATCATCATCATCGTCACCAGCGGCATCTACATCGTGCGCCACAGTTACGTGAGCAGGACGGAGCATCTTTAACCTGAAGTCCTTAACGATTTTGTCACAGAGAGGTTATTTTCAGTTCTGCATCGGCCTGCCCGCTGCTGCTTGACCTCCAGGTCCATATTCATCAAAATCTGACGAATGGCGCTGAAAAAGTCCCATATCTACTCATCACTATGGCAAAGCTGCGACGAGCTGCGCGGCGGCATGGATGCCTCACAATACAAGGATTACATACTGACGCTGCTGTTTATGAAGTATGTCTCGGACAAGCATGCCGACAACCCCGATGCGCTCATCGAAGTGCCCGATGGGGGCGGTTTCACCGACATGGTAAAGCTCAAGGGTAACAAGGAGATCGGCGACAAGATTAACAAGATCATCGCCAGGCTTGCTGATGCGAATGAGCTTAAAGGTGTCATTGACCAGGCAGACTTTAACGACGAGAACAAATTAGGCACCGGCAATGAAATGCAGGACCGGCTCTCCAAGCTGGTCGCTATATTCGACAGTCTTGACTTTCGCGCTAACCGAACAGAAGGCGACGACCTGCTTGGCGACGCCTATGAGTACCTGATGCGACATTTCGCTACCGAGTCAGGTAAAAGCAAGGGTCAATTCTACACACCAGCTGAAGTCTCGCGTATCATGGCCCAGGTTGTCGGCATAGGCCCGGACACCCGTCAGGACCAGACTATCTACGATCCTACCTGCGGGTCCGGTTCGCTGCTGCTCAAGGCTGCCGACGAGGCTCCTGGTGGCATCACGATCTATGGGCAGGAAATGGATAATGCAACCTGGGCGCTGGCGCGGATGAACCTGATCCTGCACAACTACGAAACCGCGGACTTGTGGCGCGGCAATACGCTGGCCACCCCGTATTTCAAGAACCAGAATGGCAGCCTTAAGACCTTCGATTTCGCCGTCGCTAATCCACCCTTCTCTGCCAAGGCTTGGTCCAACGGTCTCGACCCGGCTAACGACAAGTTTGGGCGTTTTGCCTATGGTATCCCACCGGCTAAGAACGGGGACTACGCCTTCCTCTTGCACCTGATTGCATCGCTAAAGAGCAAGGGCAAAGGTGCGATTATCCTGCCACACGGCGTGCTGTTTCG
>JAAXHV010000014.1:0-2363 GCA_012270695.1 Gammaproteobacteria bacterium
ACTACGCTTACGCCAGCACCACTGTTTATCTGCCTGAGCGTCTTCATCGCTTTTCCGGTGCAACCGGCGTTGGCCCAGGAAGTTGAAGAGCTGGTCATCGAGGAAATCATCACCATCGGTAGCCGCAGCCAGAGACCCCGTTCGGCGGTGACTTCCACTGCCCCCATTGACGTATTATCTGCGGATGATTTCAACCGTATCGGCAACGCAGCAGACATCACCGATAACCTGAAGGCCCTGACCCCTTCCTATAATGCCACGACTGCATCAGGAGACCAGGACACCTTCGTTCGGCCGGTCTCGATGCGCGGCCTGGCGCCGGACCAGACCCTGGTACTGGTCAACGGCAAACGCCGTCACCGGGCGGCGCTGGTTGCGGAGTTCACTCCCGGTGCCGGGAAGGGAGCGCACGGCCCCAATATCGGCATGATACCGAGTATCGCTATAAAGAACGTGGAAATCCTGCGTGACGGCGCGGCCGCCCAGTACGGCGCCGACGCCATTGCCGGGGTCATAAACTTCCAGATGAAAGACGCCGCGCAAGGCGGCGCGCTGCGGGTACAATACGGCGAGTTTTATCAGGACGAACAGAGCTACAAGGTGGAAGGCAATATCGGTTTGCCTCTGGGTACTGACGGCTTCATCAACGCGAGTGTGGAGTACTCCAATAATGACGCACTATCCCGCGGCCACCAGCGTCCCAACGCTCAGACCCTGATTGACAACGGTGTGCAGGTTGGAGCTGACACCCCGTTCGACGACGAGCCGTTCGCCCAGACCTGGGGCCGTCCGGAAACCGAGAATATCCTGCTGTTTGTCAATTCCGGCATCGCTATCAGCGATAACGCCGAACTCTACCTGCACGGCAACTACGCGGAAACCGACGGGCGTTACCGTTTCTTTTTTCGAAATCCTGAATTCCCGCTTGGTTGCAGTCTCAGCACCAGTACGGTGCCCTGTATAGTAGAACCGCACTCACACCTCAGGCCCCTGCGCGAAGCGGGCCTGCGCGGTCTTCCTGCCGGCTTCACGCCGTTCTTCGATGGTGATCACACCGATTTCAGCGTGGTCGGCGGCATGAGGGGCGACGTCAACGGCCTGTTTTACGATGTCAGCGTCGGTTATGGCGAAGATGAACTGGATTTCCTGCTGAATAACACCATCAGCCGCGATCCGGCGCTGGCGAGCAATGCCGACGGCAGTCCCGGTCAGCGGGACTTTGATGTGGGCGCCTGGACCCAAGAGGAGATCAACGTCAACGTCGACCTGTCCAAACAGTTGACCGATCGATTGCACTTCGCCATGGGCGCAGAATGGCGCGAAGAAACCTTCATTATCACGCCCGGTGAACCCGCCTCGTATTCAGGCGCCGGCGCCAGTGGTTTCAAGGGCTTTGTCCCCGCTGATTCGGGCTCTTTCTCCCGCGAGAACCACGCCATCTACGGTGAACTGGAATTCGAGGTGACCGACAGAATGCTGACGCAATATGCGGTACGCTATGAAGATTTTTCCGATTTCGGCAGCACCGTCAACGGCAAACTGGCGGCACGTTACGACCTGTTTGACAATCTGGCCCTGCGCGGCGCCATCTCTACAGGCTTCCATGCTCCCACGCCGGGCCAGTCCAACGTCCGTAAAGTCACTACGACCTTCGACGCCAACCTTAACGTTTCGGTGGAAGAGGGGACCCTCCCCCCGGACCATCCCCTGGTGCTGGCGGCCGGCGGCGCGCCGTTGAAGGAGGAACAGTCAGTCAATCTCAGTTTGGGTTTTGCCGCTGACCTCACGGATATGCTGGGTGGCGCCGGCACGACCCTGACCGTGGATTTCTACCGGATAAAAATCGATGACCGCATCTACAAGACCAGTGGCGCCTTCCCTGCGCCGCATCCTGACAGTATCACATCGGACTGTAACGACATCAGAGCCTTGTGTACGAATATTTCTTTCTTTACCAACGCGCTGGACATGGAATCTGAGGGTGTGGACGTGGTCCTGACTTCGGTCCTGGACTGGAGCCCTGTGGTCAGCACGGACTTCAGCTTCGCCTTCAGCTACAACGAAATCGATGTGACCGGACAGAGCGAGATCAACGGACAGAAGCCCGTATCAGCTTCGGATGTGGAGGACATTGAAAACAGTTATCCGAACGAACGCTTCGTCGCCAGCGCGTTCACTTCCTTCACCGATAAACTGGACCTGATGATACGCGCGAACTACTACGGGTCGCACTATGACCAACGCGGCACGATTGATGGCTCATCTCCCTCTGCCAAACTTGGTTCCGTGGTCTTTGTTGACCTGGAACTGGGTTACAACTTCAACGACAACCTGCGTTTCCTGGTTGGCGCAACCAATGTGTT
>JAAXHV010000014.1:2491-2712 GCA_012270695.1 Gammaproteobacteria bacterium
GTTCCTGGTACCTGCGGGCTGGTTATAGTTGGTAGTATTTGCTAAGGATTTTGGGACTTATTTTTTTGTTTGGGATTTAATACGCGGCAAGCACTCAGCTCTGACAAGAGTGAGTCTGTGTGTGGGCCGAGGTCATGCTCGGTCGCCGATGCGGTTTTGTAGAATACCGATGCCTGCGATTTCCAGTTCGACCAGGTCATTCTCTTTGAAACGCCGGTCGG
>JAAXHV010000015.1 GCA_012270695.1 Gammaproteobacteria bacterium
TGGTATTTCTCCAACGCGACGGCATAGTTTGAAGATGCGCCGTTGCTGGCAAGGGGTTGAACTCTTCGTCCCGCTCGGCGTTCATGCTCGATAACCTGCTCATCCCGTGCCAACCTCTCGAGGGGATAAGGCCCATAATGAAAAGGACGGTTCTTGTTGGAGAAGAAAATCATGAAGTCCGCGATTAAATCCAGTTTTCTATTTTCAACCCTGATATCCGAGAGAACTCATTCTCGTTATTCGTTACTAAAGTGGCTTGCAGAAACAGGGCATGTGCGCCTATGAGTAAATCCAGAGGACCGATTAGAGTACCTGATTTCTTGAGTTTCGCTCTTATCTCGCCGTAAATCGGGCAGGCGCGGGCAGGAAAATCCAGAATCTCGAGTGGCGCAAGGAATTCATTAAGTGCCTCCTGATTTTGTTTCGGATTTGAGCTGTTGGAAATACCATACTGAAGTTCCGCGCAGGTGATTGATGAAATGCCGACGTCACCGATAACCAGAGCTTCAAATTTTTCCTCGATTGTAGCTGAATGTTTGTTGATTATATAAATACACGTGTTTGTATCAAGCACATATTTCATAAACTGATATCTTCCCTGTTTTCCTGGTAACCCTGGTCTCGTTGCGGCATAAAATCCGAAGTAAATTTCCTGCAGGCTGCAAACATCGCCCGCCAGGGATTTTCTTTCGGGATAAGAATAACATAACCACCCAACCTCTTTATATAGACGGATTTTCCACGAAACCGGAATTCTTTAGGCAGTCTTACCGCCTGACTTTGACCGTTGGTGAATAACTTTGCTTCTTTCATGGATCAAAGTATATACCTTGAAATATATACTTCAAGAAATATTCCGAATGATATGCAGATTCAGAAAGACGTGACTTTTTCTGAAGAAGAAATACCGATGCCGACCTCCGAACAGATGTATTGTTCGGTAAACGCTGCCCTTTCCTTGTCCGCCCTGGCGCTTTTATCCGCGCTTGACATCAGCCAGGCCATAACAAATGCCAGGGGAGCCGAGACGATGGTCGGGTAAACATAAGGAAACAGCGGTTTTTCCATACCGACTACGTCGACCCATACCTGCGGCCCCAGGATAATCAAACAAACGGAAGAGACCAGGCCGGCCAGGCAGCCGTAAATGGCGCCCCGGGTCGTCAACCCCCGCCAGTACATGGAAAGCAATAATATCGGCGCATTGGCGCTGCCGGCAACCGCCAGGGCCATATTGGTGATGAAGATGACGTTGTGATCTTCAAACGCGATGCTGAACAGGATTGCCAGTATACCGATGCCGATGACGGCACAGCGGGACACCAGTAATTCGGATTTTTCCGATGCCCTGTCCCGTTTAATCGATTTCGCATACAGGTCATGGGCGATGGTGGCGGCCGCGGAGATGGTCAACCCTGACACGACTGCAAGAATGGTGGCAAAAGCAACGGCAGAGACAAATCCCAGCAAAATGTCGCCGCCGAGGAATTGGGCTGTATGCAACACCACCATGTTACGTCCTCCTGTCAGGCCGCCGGCAGCGCTCTGGTAGTCCGGGTTGAACATGATGAGCGACACCGCGCCGAAACCGACGATGAGCATCAGCAGGTTGAAATAGCCGATGATTGAAATGGCGTAAAACGCCGACTTTCTTGCCGTTTTTGCGTCCTTTACGGTAAAGATACGCATCAGGATATGCGGCAGTCCGATGAACCCCAGCAGGGCCGTCAACCCCAGGGAGAGCACCGATACCGGGTCGTCCAGCCAGCCACCCGGCGCAACCAGGTCCCAGCCCCGCGGATGGGTCATAACGGCGCTGTGAAACACCGTATTGAGGTCAAACCGGTAATGCTGCAACATTAACAGGGTGATGATTGTGCCGCCGATTACCAGCAGGAACGCCTTGATGATCTGCACCCAGGTCGTGGCCAGCATGCCGCCGAAGGTCACGTATGCGATCATTAGCGCGCTGATACCGCTCACGGCCCAGATGTAATCCAGGCCGAATAACAGCTGGATCAGTTTTCCCGCGCCCACGAGTTGCGAGATAAGATAAAAGATCACGGTGGCAAGCGAACCCAGGGCGGCAACCTGTGTGATCGGTCGTTGATCGAGACGAAAAGAGATGACATCGATAAACGTATAACGGCCTAGATTACGCAGCCGCTCAGCGACCAGGAACAAAATGACCGGCCAACTGGCGACTGCGCCGACTGCCAGCATCAACCCGTCCGTGCCGGCAAAAAACAACAGGCTTGTCAGTCCCAAAAAAGTCGCCGCCGACATAAAGTCGCCGGAAATGGCAATCCCGTTCTGCCAGGCGGGGATACCGCCGCCGGCAGCATAAAACTCTTTGCGGGAATGGGTGTGCCGGGCCGCCCACCAGGTAATCAACAAGGTGCTCAGGACAAACAGGACAAACGTGATGATCGCGGTCACGTTCACAGCTTGTTCGGCGCCGGTCGGCGTGTTGGCCCAGGCAAAAACCGGATGAAGCGACAGAATGAAGAAACCCAGGAGGAATAATCTATTCATGCCAGAGCTTCAGTTCCCTCATAATCGCCTCCCTCTCCGGGTCATGGTAGCGGCTGGTCCACCAGATATATCCCGCTGAAATGACGACGCTCAGTAAAATAATCAGCACAGTGAGCCAGATGATCACGCTGAGGGCGCTACCGGCCGGCCAGGGCGTCCCTGCCAGTCCTGCCGCCCAGGCTATGACAAGAAAGTAAAGACTGTATTGAAAAACAGCGATGCCCGTTAACAGGTAGATCACCCGCCTGTGCTTATTGGCATGCACACGGTATTTTTCTGACGCGGACAATCGCCCCAGTTGATCCTGCAGTTCCAATGCCGGTATTACTCCTGTTCGTTTTCGTTTATTTGCTTCCGGGTCAAGGAGCCTATGACAACTCCGGGATGCACTCGTTCAGAGTTTCCCTCAACTTATTCTTTTGCACCTTGCCCATTGTATTACGCGGCAGTTCGTCCACGAAAAAAATTTGCCTGGGAAGCTTGAACCCGGCCAGTTGCGTTTTCAATTCGGCAACGATATCCGCTTTATCCAACCGGCAATCCGACGCCGTCACCAGGACCGCGACCACTCTTTCGCCCAGGTCTGCATCATCGACACCCACGACGGCTGACTCACTGACACCTTCGATACGATCCAGGCATTGTTCAATCTCTTTCGGGTAGATATTCTCCCCGCCGCTGATGATCATGTCTTTGGCGCGACCGACTATGCGGATGTATCCATCGGCGTCCCGTTCTCCCAGGTCACCGGTACGAAAATAACCCTCCTCCGTGAAAGCGTTCCTGTTTACGTCATCCAGTTGCCAGTAACCGGAGAAAACATTGGGGCCTTTCACCAGTATCTCACCAACACCGTCATCCGCCACTTCATTACCATCATCACCTTCGATTTTGACCAGGACGTCCGGCAGGGGTTTACCGACCGCACCGGCCTTGCGTTCCCCATCGAGCGGGTTCGAGGTACTCATGCCGGTCTCAGATGTGCCGTACCGCTCAAGGATTGCATGACCGGTTTGTTGTCTGAATTGGTTAAACGTATTCTCGTGCAGCGGCGCAGAGCCGCAGATGAACAGGCGCATGGAACTGCACACATCCCTGGTCAAGCCGGGGGATTTAAGCAACCGCGTGTAAAACGTAGGCACTCCCATCAGTACCGTAGTCTCGGGCAGCAGGCCGATTATTTCCCCTGCGTCAAATTTTTCCAGCAGGCGGAGGGAGGCGCCGGCGGTGAGCACACAACCCAACGCAACAAACAAGCCGTGCACGTGAAACAGGGGCAAGGCATGTATCAATACGTCACAGGGCGTGAAACCCCACAGGTCAACCAGGGTGCTGACGTTGGCAACGAGATTATCGTGGCTGAGTTTTATGCCTTTGGGCTTCCCCGTGGTGCCGGAGGAATACAGCAGGCAGGCAAGCTCGGCACCATCGCACCAGCATGTCGAAAAATCGGTTGGCGCGCTGTTGGCGCGGGCAGCCAGGGTCCCGCTCCCGTCCCGGTCGAGGGTCAGCACTCGTTTCACATCCGCGCGCTCTGCCGCAGCCCTTACCCGGTTCTCATTTGTCGTGGAACAGACCACCAATGCCGGCCTCGCATCTGCCAGGTAATAATCAACCTCGGCAGGTTGAAATACAGGATTCAGCGGCTGGTAGACGAGACCTGCGCGCAGGCTGGCCAGGTACAAAAACACGTTATCGATAGATTTATCGATATAGGCACAGAGCCTGTCACCCGGCGTGACACCCAGGTCCACCAGTGCATTGGCATAGCGCGCGGACTGATCTGCGAGTTCAGCGTAGCTGTAGTCCCTGTTCCCGGCATAAACAGCGACTTTGTCGTGCCTCTCCTCCTTGCCTTGCAGGTAACATGAAAACAGGTTCCGGTTCTGGTGCATGGCTGCCCTCATCAAAACAGAATAAATACCCCCCAAAGATATGTATAATAGTGCAAGAAGACGCTTGACTACAGCAGAGGGATAAAACCTGTTGAGAGCTGAACGACAGCAAAAACTCGCCTCCATCTCGGCGGCAAGCATGGCCAATCGCGACACCCCGCTTATTCGCAATGCCTGGTATGTGGCCGCGCGCAGCGATGAGATCGGCCGCAAACTGTTTTCCCGACAATACCTGGGCATCAGCACCGTGTTGTTCCGCAAGGAAGACGGTGCCCCGGTGGCCTTGCAGAACCGCTGCTGCCACCGCTCTTTCCCCCTGTCCGAAGGCAAGCTGTTTGGCGACGTGCTGGAATGCGGTTACCACGGGTTCAGGTACAACACCTCCGGTCGCTGTATCGCGGTCCCGTCCCAGGACCGGCCGCCGCATAACATCGGCGTGCGCGCCTTCCCGGTTATCGAGAAAAAGCCCTTCATCTGGATCTGGCCAGGAGACCCGGACCTGGCCGATGCAGCCTTGTTGCCGCACCAGGAATACTTCGACCACCCGGACTGGGCGGTAAACATCGGCTTTCTCAACATCAAGGGGAGTTACGTGCACCTGCACGAGAACCTGCTGGACCTGTCTCACCTCAGCTTCCTGCACGACAAGACTTTCGGCACCCCGGAGTATGCCCGGGCACCCCTCGAGGCCACGGTGGAGGACGAACATTTCGAGGTATGGCGCCACGTGGAATGCGTGTTGCCGCCCATCTATTCCAGGCCCCTGGGCTGGGAGAATGAAAAAGCCATGCGCAGTTCCGGTTCCCTGTTTGTCACTCCCGGCCTGCATGTCAATACGGGGATCCTGAAAAACCTGGACAAACCGGAAAAAATGGAAAAACTGCAACCTATGGTCAAGGTGGCCCAGTTGATCACCCCGGAAACGAATACTTCCACCAATTACTACTACGCCCAGTGCCGCAATTTCTGTATTGACGACGGGGAAATGGGCGCCTTCATGCTGAAGGCCAACCAGGCCGCGTTCAGCGAAGACGTATTCGCCATAGAGCATATCAACCGGATGCAGGACACCGACCAGACACCGGACTTCTACGAGGTTGACGTGCCGGCAGACCGTCCCGGCGTCGCCATGCGCCGGCACCTGAAAAAATTGGCCGACGCGGAAGCAGCCAAGTCCTGATCTCTGCCAGCTCAGTTTGAATGTTGAGACTCATCAGGTTATACTTGCTGATACACCACATTGTTGTAGAAACACTACAAAACGTCAATCATCCTTGCGGGAGCCAAGCATCATGCGAGCATATTTCCTTATCCTTTTCAGGATCATCCTGGCGCTGTCACTGACTGTTTCTTTTACCACCCGCGCACAAATTCTGGAAGAAATAATCGTTACCGCGCAAAAACGTGAACAGAACCTGCAGGACGT
>JAAXHV010000016.1 GCA_012270695.1 Gammaproteobacteria bacterium
CTTGCCACCTCAAAACGCCGTTCAGTGGTGTCTGCCTGCCCCTGCTCGTCAAAACACATCACCACGGCAGCCGCGCCGTAGCGCCTGATAATACGGGCCTGCTCCTTGAATTTCTCCTCGCCTTCCTTCAGGCTGATGGAGTTCACCACGCATTTGCCCTGTACACAGCGCAGACCGGCCTCGATGACGGACCAACGGGATGAATCGATCATGACAGGCACCCGGCTGATGTCCGGTTCGCTCGCCACCAGCAGGAGAAAGTCCCGCATCAACTGTGCGGAATCCAGCAGTCCCTCGTCCATACACACGTCGATGAGCTGGGCGCCGTTTTCCACTTGCTGGCGGGCGATTTCCAAGGCCTCGTTCAGGTTGCCATCGCTGATAAGTTTCAGGAACCGGGGAGAGCCGGCCACGTTGGTGCGCTCGCCGATGTTGATAAAGTTGGCTGCAGGGGTAATAGTCAGCGCCTCCAGTCCGCTTAAGCGGCAAAATGGCGGGATTTCGGGAATGATCCGGGGCGGCCTGCTGCATACCTGGTCATGGATACGGCTGATATGCTCAGGGGTGGTACCGCAACAACCCCCGACGACATTGATAAAACCGCTTCCGGCAAACTCTTCGAGTACGTCGGCCATGTACTCGGGCGTCTCGTCATATTCACCGAACTCATTCGGCAACCCGGCGTTTGGATAAACGCTCACGTGGGTGCCCGCTATATTAGAAAGTTCTTTAATATATTGACGTAAGTCTTTGGCTCCCAAAGCACAGTTCAGGCCGATTGCCAGCGGTGACGCATGCCGCACAGAGTGCCAGAAGGCGGCATTGGTCTGGCCGGTGAGAGTGCGGCCCGAAGCGTCTGTGATGGTTCCGGAAATGATGAGGGGCAGGCGCCGGCCGCTTTCCTCAAAAAAGGACTCGATGGCGAATATGGCGGCCTTGGCATTAAGCGTGTCGAATATAGTCTCCAGCAGCAGGATGTCCACGCCGCCTTCCACCAGTCCCCGGACGGACGTGGCGTAGGCATCCGCCAGCTCCTCGAAGCTGATATTGCGAAACCCGGGCCGGTTGACATCCGGTGACAGGGAGGCGGTACGGTTGGTGGGGCCGAGGACGCCGGCAACGAAGCGGGGTTTTCCCGGCGCAGACTTTGCGGCGGCAATCTCCCGCGCCAGCCCGGCGCCGGTCCGGTTCAATTCGTAGACACAGTCCTGCAGTTCGTAATCGGCCATGGCAATGGCCGTGGAATTGAAGGTATTGGTGCAGATGACATCGGCGCCGGCATCGAAAAACGCGGCATGTATGTTCCTGATGATATCCGGTTGCGTGAGCGACAGCAGGTCGTTATTACCCTTCAACTCACAACCGTGCCCGGCAAACCGTTCTCCGCGATAATCGATTTCCTGCAGACCATAGGACTGGATCATGGTGCCCATGGCCCCGTCCAGCAGCAGGATGCGTTCCTTCAACAGGTCGCGTAATTGTTGTTCGACCGCCTCACCCATGTGTTCATTACATTATGTCCGGATAAGGGGCAGGGAAGTGATCAATCCGGTCTGCCTCACTTATCTTGTCATTCAACATAAGTGAGCGCCGTTGGTTGGTGCAAACTCCCTGTGAACGGGAGTGTGCCAGCGCGAATTTCCCATTGGATATCGTCCGTCCTGACGATTTGTCAGCGCCTCACCCAACGAGAAATCCGGGCTGTATCTGAGCCTGGCAGGCGCGGTTTTCTACCACACCCGTCGCAACGCTCCTCAGATAAAGGAGAAGTACCGCAGAGGGAAAGTATAGTACAATTAGCCGATCGATGTAAGGGGACAATTAAATTCTGCCCCCAGGGTTCTCCAGGTAACGGTATGAGCAATAAACACAACAGTCTGAACCGGCGTCAGTTTGTCGGTCAATGCGCCCATACGCTAGGCTC
>JAAXHV010000017.1 GCA_012270695.1 Gammaproteobacteria bacterium
CGTCTCGGCCTGCTGCGTGAAGGCGCGGTGGATGCGGCGCTGATCAGTTCCGCTATCTCGCCAGTGACAGTCACGCGAATGGGTCTCAATATGTTGACCCTGTTGGGTGACGAGGTTGCCTTTGTTACCTCCGGGATAGCCACCACCGAGAAGATCGCGCAAAAGGATCCGGCCCTGGTGGAAGGATTGGTAGGCGCCTACCAGCGGAGCCTTGCTGTGATTCATCGTTCGCCCGCTGATATTTGTCCCATCCTGGCAGAAATAACGGGGGTTTCGGAAGAGGTTGCCGAAGAAACCTACCGGTTGGTTTTACCATGCTATACACCAGATGGATATGTAGGGATGAAGACTCTACAGGCGATGCTGGACACCATGAAAACAGAACTGGGTACAGATACTCCGGTAAATGCCGGCGAGCTTTATGACCTGCGACTGACTCTGAACTCTGATGAAATCCGGGCCAGACTATGACATGATGAAAACAATGAAAATGATAACAGGTGACTGCCATGACTGCTGAACCGATACTTATAAAGAATGCGCATATATTTGATGGGCATAACGCGGATTTATCGGGTCGCTCCGATATTCTGCTGGCGGACGGCGAAATCAAAGAGATTTCCACCGGCGATATTGATACGGGCAGTCATCATGCAGTTGATGCTGAAGGGCGTACCGTTATGCCGGGTCTGATCGACAATCACATCCATGTCTGTATTCCTACCCTGGATACGACCGCGTTGACCAGGATGCCGGAGACGTATATTGCACAGTATGCCAATGTTTTTCTCAATGCAACCCTGCAACGGGGGTTTACCACGATACGCGATATTGGCGGTGGCGACGTCGGTATCTCCCGCGCTATCGACCATGGTCTGGTGCGCGCCCCGCGTTTTTATTACGCGGGGAAAATCATGTCGCAAACGGGAGGACATGGAGATATGCGCCCGGGTTGGGAAGTGGACCCCTCTGATCTACTTTGCACCTGTGGTAACTATTCGACGAAACTGACCCGTATCGTCGATGACCCCTATGAAATGCGCCGCGCGGTGCGGGATGAGTTAAGAAAAGGTTCCCATTGCATCAAGATAATGGGGTCAGGCGGCGTAGTCAGTCCCAATGATCCATTACACCACACACAATTTACCGAAGATGAGATCCGTGCTGCAGTGGATGAATGCACACGGCAGGAAACCTACGTGTCTGCACATTGTCACCCGACTGAAGCTGTCAGGCGTTGTGTCGAGTTCGGCGTGCGCTGTATTGAACATGCAACCCTGATTGACCAGGAGACGTCAGAATACGTGGTCGCCAAGGGCGCATACGTTGTTCCCACTTTCGCAGTGTTGAACGCGCTGTACGAGGAGGGCGCCAAATATGGCCTGCCCGAGGTCAGTCAGGAAAAAATCAGACACGTGTATGGACAAGCTATGAACGGTCTGGAAATTATGCGTAATGCCGGTGTGAAAATGGGTCTGGGCACGGACCTGCTAGGTCCACAACACGTCAGGCAATGTACTGAATTTGCCATCCGGAAAGAAATTTTTACGCCGTTTGAAATACTGCACCAGGCCACCGCGGTTAATGCCGAGATACTGCTGGAACCCGACAGGCTGGGTTGTATCAGAGAGGGCGCGTTTGCCGACCTGCTGGTTGTGAACGGCAACCCCCTGGAAGATATTTCCTTGCTGGAACAGAACGGTGCAGCGCTTTCAGTCATCATCCGCAAGGGTGAAATGGTGAAATGCGAACTACCTATCTCGGAAGGGGCGGTAAGGGCTTTCAACTGGCCTGCAAATTAACTCAGCCGCTACACACGGTTATGCGGGATGTGGCTCGCGCCAATGATGCAGAAGAGCATCCTGGTGCTGCCCATTTGATTATTTCCACACGCTGCGGGCAACCCGCAGCAGGTTGCCTCCCAGTATCTTCGCGATGTCTTCGCCCTGATAACCCAGGTCGAGCAGGGCATCGACAATCTCAGGCGTCTGCTCGGGTCGTACGAATTTCACCCCGGCAGCATAACCTCCTTCCGGGGGAAAGGTTTCCGGATTATTTTTGACGTAATCGTCCAGTTCTTCCATGTCAAACACGTAATCGAGGCCCAGGCCGACGTGGTCTATACCTGCTTTTTCCACTGTGTAATCTATATGTTTTACGATGGTTTCCGTGCGCGCATCATTTTCACCCAGAAAAATGCCGACACCGTTGATACACACCACACCTCCTGTGCCGGCGCAGGCACGGATGGCATCGTCGGTTATATTGCGTTCATGCCGCCACAAACCCAAGGGATTGGAATGGGAAAAAACGACGGGCAGGGAAGAATATTCCATTACATCCATGGTGGTCCGGTAGCCGGTATGGCTGCAACAGGCAACCATGCCGACCCTGGCCATTTCATCGAGGACAGCGCGACCGAAAGCGGTCAGCCCCTGATCGTCATCCTGGCAACCGCCGCCTAAAGTATTGTTGCGGTTGTACGCAATCAACATCCAACGGGCGCCGAGGTCATAATACAGCTCCACCATGCTGAGTTGATCGGCCAGCACGCAGCCTCCTTCCAGGTCAAAACACACCCCAAGCTTCTGTTCTGCAACAGCTCGTTCAATATCATCGGTGGTTTCGACCAGAATGTAATCGTTACTGTGCTGTTTGATCCAGTGCCGAAAAGTTGCTATCACCAGCAAGGCGTTTTCCCAGGGAATGGCATCGAAGCCGATATTTAATGAGACCACGTTGAAACCGGCATCCCGGTAACGCTTCAGTTCAGGAAGAAAACCGGTGTCACCGCCACGCAAAGGCATACAGCCGTGGTTATCCCAGGCCACATTATTGTTGAGGATGTGGCGTGCTTCGCTGCTTATGTTGTCTGTGTGCTGTCCGGTCATAGTTATGTCCCCTGATACGGTGAAACATCAATGTGGTAGACTTCAAACCCGTGATGGAAGAGAGTATAAAGCCCTGTAATTAAAATTTCGAGGTCGGAATTAACCGGATGTAAAGATGCGAATCGCAGTTGACGTGGGAGGCACATTCACAGATGTGGTAGTGCTGGATGAACAATCCGGCGTTCTGCGTTTCGATAAAGTTGAAACAGTTCCCAGCGACCCTGGCGCCGGTGTCATCAACGGTATCGAAAAGGCCGGAGTTGATTTTAATAGTGTAGCTGTCTTTGTGCACGGCACGACCCTGGGATTGAATGCCTTACTCACCCGTACCGGCGCTGAGCTTGCCATTGTCACGACAAAGGGATTTCGCGATGTTTACCTGCTGGGACGTACCGACCGGGACCCGCTCTATGACCTGAAATATCGAAAACCCGATTCCCTGGTGCCACGCCATCGAATTTTCGAAGTGACGGAACGGATGAATTACAAGGGAGAAGCGTTGGAAGAACTGCACCGGCAAGAGGTGGTTGCCCTGGGTCAGAAGCTGAAGCAGCAAGGCATTCGCTCCGTGGCCGTGTGCCTGTTGCATTCGTATATCAACCCTGCCCATGAGCTGGCGCTGGCGGATGTGCTTGCGGCTGTATACCCGCAACTCTCCATCACGCTGTCGCACAGGTTGACTCGTGAATATCGCGAGTATGAGCGTACCAGTACGGCCGTCATTGATGCTTATATAAAACCACTGACGCGGGCATACCTTGAAAAACTGGACACGGAGATCGTTCAACGCGGTTTTAACGGCCCTTTTCTGCTGACTCGATCCGGGGGAGGCGCCTTCACCGTCAACGCGGCCAAGGAAGAACCGGCGCATTTGATCCTGTCAGGTCCCGCAGGCGGTGTAATCGGGGCCACAAGTTTTGGCGCGCTCATCGATGAGCCGAATCTTGTGACCGTCGACATGGGTGGCACCAGTCTCGATGCGTCGTTAATTGTTGCCGGAGAACCCAAGGTGGAAACACAGCAACGCTTTGAAGGTCTACCTATCGCCATACCCACGCTGGATATCCATACCATTGGCGCCGGTGGCGGCAGTATTGCCTGGGTTGACGATGGTGGACACTTGCAGGTGGGTCCGCAAAGCGCCGGCGCGGTACCGGGTCCTGCCTGTTATGCGAAAAGCGGAACGGATGCAACGTTCACCGATGCGGCCCTGGTGATGGGCTACCTGGACGCGGACAACTTTCTGGGCGGTGAACTTGCGCTGGATGAAACCCAGGCGCTCCAGGCCGTTACAAAAATTGCTGCAGCGGTGAAGCTGTCTGCTGAAGAGACTGCGGCAGGTATCATGCGCATCAGCGAGGCAAAGATCGCCGGCGCAGTCAGGGTGATTTCAATCGAACGAGGCTATCATCCGAAAGATTTTGCTCTGCTGGCTTTCGGGGGAGGCGGCGCTATTGTCGCCGCCAGCGTTGCCCGTGAACTGAGTATTCCCAGGGTGGTCATTCCACCGGCGCCGGCTACTTTTTCAGCATTAGGGATGATGATGGTGGATGTTACCCACGATTTATCCCAGACTTGTGTTATGGAGCTGGAACAACTTGAGGTGGAGGCAATCAACGGTATTTTTAC
>JAAXHV010000018.1 GCA_012270695.1 Gammaproteobacteria bacterium
ATAGGCGTTTCGATGATAGAACCGTCCGGTTTAGCCATCAGTCCGCGCATCCCGGCCAGTTGCCTGATCTGGGCCGCGGAACCCCGTGCGCCGGAATCCGCCATCATGAAAATCGAATTGAAGGAAGGTTCATCCACTTCATTGCCTTCCCGGTCGCGGACCGTATCCACTCCCAGCTTGCCCATCATGGCCTTGGCCACCCGATCGCTGGTATGCGACCAGATATCCACTACCTTGTTGTAGCGCTCACCGTTCGTGATCAGTCCCGAGGTATACTGCTGCTCGAACTGTTTGACCTGATCTTCTGTGGTATCGATGATCTCACTTTTGTCACCCGGCACCACCATATCATCAACACCGAAGGACACGCCGGCCCGGGTTGAATAATGAAAACCGGTATACATCAGGCGGTCGGAAAAAATAACGGTAGTTTTCAAGCCCAGCCGCCGATAACAGACGTTGACCAGGGTGGATATGGAACGCTTGTTCAAGACCTGGTTGACCAGCGAAAACGGCAGTTCCTCGGGCAGAATGCGCGACAACAAGGCGCGGCCTACCGTCGTTTCAACCCGTTCATTCCGCACTGGTACTCCGGCCTCGTCAGCCGTCGCTTGCCGTTTGATGCGCACGGTGATCTTCGCATGCAGGTCCACCGCGCCGCATTCATAGGCGCGATGAACCTCATCCACGTCTGCAAAGACCTTGCCGGTGCCTTTTGCCGCCGCCGACTCGCGGGTCATGTAATACAGCCCCAGTACCACGTCCTGGGTAGGCACAATGATGGGTTCGCCGTTGGCCGGCGACAGAATGTTGTTGGTGGACATCATCAGGGTGCGTAATTCCAGTTGCGCCTCAATAGACAGCGGGACATGGACCGCCATCTGGTCCCCGTCAAAATCAGCATTGAAAGCGGTACACACCAGCGGGTGCAGCTGAATGGCCTTGCCTTCGATCAGTACCGGTTCGAAGGCCTGGATGCCGAGCCGGTGCAACGTGGGCGCCCGGTTGAGCATGACCGGATGCTCGCGGATAACCTCTTCCAGGATATCCCAGACTTCCGGCCCCTCCCGTTCCACGAGTTTCTTGGCGGCCTTGATGGTCGTCGCCATGCCCCGCCCTTCCAGCTTGCTGAAAATAAAGGGTTTGAACAACTCCAGCGCCATCTTCTTGGGCAGGCCGCATTGGTGCAGTTTCAGGGTCGGGCCCACCACGATGACGGAGCGTCCGGAATAATCAACCCGCTTACCCAACAGGTTCTGGCGGAAGCGGCCCTGTTTGCCCTTGATCATGTCTGCCAGTGATTTCAAAGGCAGCTTGTTGGTGCCGGTGATGGCCCTGCCGCGCCGGCCGTTATCCAGCAGTGCGTCAACCGCTTCCTGCAACATGCGCTTCTCATTGCGCACGATGATATCCGGCGCGTTCAAATCCAGCAGGCGTTTCAGACGGTTATTCCTGTTGATCACCCGGCGATACAGGTCATTCAGGTCGGAGGTGGCAAAACGACCCCCATCCAGGGGCACCAGCGGCCGCAAATCCGGCGGCAATACCGGCAGCACTTCCATGACCATCCACTTGGGTTGATTGCCGGATCGTAGAAAAGCTTCAAGCAGTTTCAGACGTTTTGATAATTTTTTCAGTTTCGTATCCGATTTGGTCTGCGGTATCTCTTCCCGCAACTGCGTGACTTCTGTGTCGAGGTCTATATTGGCGAGCAGTTCACGGATTGCCTCCGCGCCCATTTTTGCCTCGAACTCATCGCCATACTGTTCAATGGCTTCAAGATAATTGTCTTCCGCCAGTAATTGCCCGCGCTCCAGCTGGGTCATGCCCGGGTCAATGACCACGTAGGCTTCAAAGTACAAGACCCGTTCTATTTCCCGCAGGGTCATGTCCAGCAGCAGACCCAT
>JAAXHV010000019.1 GCA_012270695.1 Gammaproteobacteria bacterium
GCGCCGACCTGGGCGCGGAAAAATTCATTGACATCAAGTGCCGCATGGCGGGCTTGAACCCCGCGGCCGTGGTGCTAGTCGCCACCATCCGGGCAATGAAATACCACGGTGGCGTGAACAAGGAAGATTTAAACGTGGAAAACCTGGAAGCGCTGGGCCAGGGCCTGGTCAACCTGGAACGGCACCTGAATAACGTGCAGCAACACTACGGCCTGCCCTGTGTCGTGTCCATCAATCATTTCACCCACGACACCGCCGCCGAGATCGGGATGCTTAAAAACCGGGTGGAGGCGCAGGGTGGCAAGGCAGTGGTTGCCCGGCACTGGGCCGCGGGCGGCGCCGGCGCCGAGGAATTGGCACACACGGTTGCGGACGTTGTAGACAACAATCCCGGCAGCCACCGTTACGTGTATGCGGACGATGCCCCCCTGTGGGAAAAGATAGAGGCGGTTGCAAGGAAGATTTACGGTGCTGGCAGCGTCACAGCCAACAGCAAGGTGCGTGCGGAGATTGACAAGCTGAACCGGGAATACAGTAAGTTCCCGGTCTGCATGGCGAAGACGCAGATGTCTTTCAGCGCCGACCCCACGGTCCGGGGCGCGCCGGAGGGGCATAGCGTGGAAGTCAGCGAAGTCCGGTTGTCAAACGGGGCAGGCTTTATCGTGGCCATCGCCGGCAATATGATGACCATGCCGGGACTGCCGAAAGTCCCCGCCGCGGAGAAGATCGACGTGGACGCCGAGGGCAACATCACCGGCCTGTTCTGAGCCGCCATTTCCCCCGGGTCAGCGTTTTTTTCAGGATATGCAGGTTCGAGATATTACCTTAATACCTCGAATGCGGTTTTACGACCGCGACCATCGGCGCCGCAGAACCACGGAGTTTTCCGGAGGCTGTAGCGTCTGCGATCATTTGATCTTTCTGCGTCGCGATATCTGATGTTTCCGACGTGCCGAGGTCGAAGATGATGGAGCGGTCAATACTTCGAGGTATCTCGGCCAGATCCTGATCTACCAGTCGGCGAATGTATTCGGCGAGCGAAACACCAAGCGCTACGGCGCGGGCCCGCACTCGGGTATGCAGTTCTGAATCAAGAGATATTTGTGTACGCACCATCATAATGTAACCATTATAATATCGCCTTAATGGTGTGTCAATGTGCATGAAACCATGTGCATGAAACCATGTGCATGAAACCTTCTCAGATTTCTGATGTCCACAAGCTTACTGGTAATGGAATGCGATAATCATAATAGTAGCACCTTCGCGCCTTTCACCGGCTTGAATTTCAATTCCAGTAATGCCTTGTTGGCTTCCTCAAGCGGGTAGCTTTCCGTCGTCGGTTTAATGGGGATTGCCGCGGCGATGTCCAGGAACTCCCGGATATCCCACCAGGTGATGTTGGCGACGCTTTTTATCTCCTTCTCGCGCCACAGGTGTTCGCTGTAATCGAGCCTGAGCAATACATCCTTGTCGTTATCTTCCTTGCGTATGGCGTTAATCACCAGTCGCCCTCCTGGCCGCAGGTTGCGCATCGCCTTCACAACCGGTTTCCAGGCAGGCGTGGTATCGATGATGGCGTGTAAGAGAGCAGGACAGGCAGCGGAACTGTCGCCAGCCCAGACCGCGCCAGACTCCAGGGCAAATTTCCGGGCAGACTCGTCTCGTGCGAAAACATAGACGTCCGTGTTCGGGTACAGGTAAGGGACCAACTGCAGAACCAGGTGCGCCGAACCGCCGAACCCGGTCAGACCCAGCCGGTTACCGTCCTTGATCTGTGCCAGCTTCAAAGCCCGGTAACCGATGGCGCCCGCACACAAAAGGGGCGCAGCCTGCTCATCGGTGAAAATCTCCGGGATGGGGTAAGCGTATTGCTCCGGAACGCTCATGTACTCTGCATACCCGCCGTTGACGTCTTTGCCCGTCGCACGGAAATCAGGACTCAGGTTCTCATCGCGCGCGCCGCTGGAGTGATGGACCCAGCCGACTCCCACGCGCGCGCCCGGTTCAAAAAGCCGGGCGTCATTACCGGGTTTTTCAACGACCCCCACGACCTCATGGCCCGGAACGACGGGAAGCCGGGGAGGCACGAGACGCCCCTCTATTTCATTCAGTTCCGTATGGCAGACACCGCAGGCAGATACCCTGATAAGAATCTCACCCAACCCAGGTTCCGGCACCGGTAGGTCCACCAACTGCAAAGGATGCCCGTCGGGCTCCAACGGGGCGACTTCAGCTAATATCATCGCTTTCATAACGGTAACTCTTCTTGCAGCCGGTCAGGGTTCCAACTCGGTCTCGTGTATCTTAATATAAGTCTGGAGCCCATAAAGCTAATAGTTTCTTTTTGGCTCGTCATAGTGGATAATCAGTGTGTGCGCCCGTAGCTCAGCTGGATAGAGTACCTGGCTACGAACCAGGCGGTCGGGAGTTCGAATCTCTCCGGGCGCGCCATTTTTAAAGCTTTCAACGATCCTTCCGGTATTTTACCGATGCCTGATACCCAGGTTTGATTTAAAAGCTCCGCATGGCAGGTTCTCTCGAATATCTCCATGTTGCTTCAGTTTGTATCAGCAAAGACGATGACTAAATTTATTCATCTTATATTGACTAAATTTATTCATTATGTCAGGCTGGAGGTATGGACTCGAGATTTCTGCCCCATAACAGCCACTTGGACAACCCAACCGGTTTTGCTGAACAAGACCCTCAACTGCGCCGGCTAAGCCGCCAAACGTATCAGTATCGTTCAGACCTGCTGGATAAGTTAGTCGTGGTGCCACCGGGAATTTACACTCTGGGTGGAGGAAGGCAAATCGGCAAGACAACCTTGCTGAAACAGTGGATGAATGAACTGCTGAAACATGGTGTCGCGCCCGCAACGCTCACTTTCTTTTCCGGCGAGTTGATTAATGACCATCATAGCCTCGTTGGATTGATACAGAACCAACTGGGTAATACGCCCACAGCTTTCGTAAATTATTTGATAATCGATGAAGTAACCTACATTCAACAGTGGGATAAAGCAGTTAAATACGCTGCGGATGCCGGTATGCTGGAACAGACCGTTCTGGTGTTGACCGGTTCGGACCTGGGTTTAATCAGGGATGCGCGGATGCGTTTTCCCGGACGGCGCGGTACGGCAGAGGAGGTGGATTTCCACATGTATCCGCTTTCATTCAGAGAATCCTTGAATCTGAAAATTCCGGACATCAATGTCACTGAAATCATCTGTCAACCTGGAGGGATTGAAGCTGACGCTCTCGACACCATTTACAGAGAATTTGATCAGTATTTGTTACATGGTGGTTATTTTACAGCTATCAATGACCTGGCCGAGTACGGCCACATCAGTAAAACCACCTTGAATACCTATTCGGACTGGATAAGAGGCGATGTAATGAAACGTGGCAAACAGGAAAGTTACCTGCGTGAAATCCTGACAGCTATTATCAGACGCTATAATTCCCAGGTCACATGGAACGCTCTGGCGCGTGACCTGTCCATAGATCACCCCAAAACCGTGGCTGATTATATAGATGTGCTGAAGGTCATGGACGCCGTATTCGTACAGTCCGCCCTGTTGCAAGATAAGCTGATTGCCGCACCCAAAAAAGCCAGAAAACTGATGTTTTGTGATCCTTTTATCTTTCATGCCATACATGCCTGGGTCAAGCCCGTTGGTGACCCCTATAATGCGCAAATACTACCCCTGATTCAGGATCCGGAATGGGCGTCACGACTGGTTGAAGCTGCGGTTATCACTCACCACCGCCGTTTTTTTCCCACTTACTACATCAAGGCCCGAGGTGAAGTGGATATCATCTATGTCAATAACAGACAATGCTATCCCATTGAGATCAAATGGACTAATCAGTTGCGTCCCAAAGATATCAAACAGATCAGCCAATATCCTCAGGGTGAAATCTGGACCAAAAACAAGTCCTGGGGGGACATAAACGGGGTTAAAACCTATCCATTACCGTTGAAACTGCTGCAGACAGGTGAGGGCGCATCGAGCGCAAGTCTGTTATGACGATATACTGAACAGATTAGTGTAACGTATTGACATCAAACAAATATCCGATGTCAACCAGCGTCCTGGTGAGCAATCCGGGCCAAGCTTCTACATCAATCAAGAAACTGCCAATTAAGTGAACTTTCTTAACTATAATCGCTCCCACACTACCTGCTGCGGTCGTTGGTCCCCCTCTGTTCTGCCTGAAATCGGCGCGAGTGGCAGCGAATCATCGCCCGGCTCTATGGTAAAAGTGAAGTCGAGCGAGTACCACGGTGCGGTCACTTCAGGATGCGGCGCCGGTTCGTTTTCGTGATAGACATAATCACCGATCAGCGCCCGGGTGACGCCGAACTGCGCATCGGTATCCAGGTACGGATCATCACTCACATAGACCTGCGAAATATGTGTTTTGTACCCTGATTTATGGATCAGGAAATGCGTGTGTGCAGGTCGCATATTGGCGCGACCTTGTACCCTGAGCAGGTCGCCGACCGGCCCGTCAACAGGAACCGGGTATGCCGCAGGCTTCACGGTGCGGAAATGGACCCGGCCGTGTTCATCGGTGCGGAATCTGCCGCGTAAATTCATATCGGCCTGGGCAGGGTCCTGGTTCTCATATAACCCTTCTGCGGAAGTGTTCCAAACGTCAATCTCTGCATCGACAACGGGATTATCCTTATTATCTTTGACCCGTGCAGTCACGAATAACGGCGCGCCGATGGTCGGCGAGCGTACGATTGAACCCCCGTTCTGCGTCACTGGCGAGTGTGCGCGCCAGAACGGGCCCAACAGGTTCGCCGTGGTTTCTTCCTGGTCGCGGCCGTTGTTCAGGAGACATACCAATGACGATAAACCCAGAGTGCCGGCAAGGAGCACCACTTCATTATGGCTGGCATTAGTCAACTGCCCTGATTTTGCAATAACAGCGCAGGCTTGGCGTAACTCGGCCTCCGTTAATTGGACTTCACGGATGAGTTCGTGCAGATGCCGTACCGTAGCGGATAGCAACTCCTTAAGACGAGGATTCTTGATTCGTTGCAACTCGCTTAGTACCGCTTCAGTGACTTGTTCCTGGTTTTCAATGATCATTCTGAGTACTCATCCACTTGCACGGCGACAGCCGCCCGTAG